>JAFXOC010000551.1 GCA_017529085.1 Selenomonadaceae bacterium
ATAAATTTAGCTATAAAAGCAACAATCGTAATGTATACAAAAATGGAAATAAACTTCTGGAATTTCCTTATGGGGTTGACGCTATTACGCCAATCAACGTAGCAAAAAACGAATATTTGATTTTATCCGGCTCTGTACCCTATGTTTACAAAAATGGCTCATTTACCCAAGTGCAATGGAACGGTAAAAATTTCTATCCGCTAAATAAACGGGTAAGATATATGTCACAACTTCAAAATTTAAAAAATGCGTACACAAAATAATGAGGTGGTAGTTTTGGAAATCAATTACATTCAACTTGCCCTCGGCATATTTTCCGCTATGGTTAGCGGTCTTGTGTCATTCATCTGGTGGAAAATCAAAAAGTTGGACGAGAGACGTGAAGAAGCCCTGCAAAGACAGCGCGAAGAACAAGAGCAGATAAAGGAAAATTTGCGTAATGAGATACTTTCGTTGAAAGAAGGTACAATGTGCCTTTTGCGAAACGAGCTTATAGACGTTATGACAAAATGCGAAGAAGAAGGGTATAAACGCATTTATCAGGTAGATAATATAAATCATATGATGGCGGCTTATAAAGGGCTTGGCGGTAACGGCGTAACGGAGAGCCTTTATAAGTATTTCAAAGAACTTCCGATAAAGAGTGGGAAGGAGGAGAATAATGAAAAATCTTAATACCAACACAATTATATCGTGGGGACTTGTAATAATGGGCGTTGGGGCGGTCGGCGGCTGGATATGGATTTCGTTAAGAACGGGAACTTCAAGCGGAACCGAAGTGCCTATTTCCATTATAAGCGGATTGACGGGAGTCTTAACAGGTAAAGGACTTGCGGAAGCGAAATTTAAAAGAGAAGGAAATATTCCGTGGAATCCTACGAAAAATGATGAAAAAGATTATATTTTGCCGAAACCAAAGCATAGCGATGCTTACGAGCAATTAAGCGACGAGGACAAGAAAAAAGTTGATGAGATGATAAACAGAGTATTGGGGAGTGAATTAAAATGACTGTTGAAGAACTTGGAAAAGAGATTGCCAAAGGGTTAATTGAAACTGGAATTGAAGGAGCGTTTAACAGCGTGTCGTGTTCGACTGCCGGAGACTATCCTTCAATGGGGTGTTCTCAATGGGAAGGCGGCAGAGGCGATAATCTTTTAAGTATGGTACCCGGAGGAGAAAGATTTATAGACCGCAGTTATACGGACATTGTAAATTCGGGCGAACTTAACGATTTAAAAAATCTTTTAGACAGCGAAGAAGGGCAGAACGCGCAAAGAACTTTACTCGCCAAAGACTGTGAAATTTACGTCAAAACGCTTATGGAAGTGCCGAATTTAGATGATAGCCGCTGTATGATTTACGCAGGAATGTGGTGTCCGACATCCCATTATGTTGTATCAAGATTTTTGAAGAACAGAGCTCACAGAATAAATATGCGTTCAATGCTTGCGTTAAGAGATATTTTCCGCGATGAATACGCAAGGGCGGCAAGCGTTCCCGCGAATTGCTATCAAGGTTACGCGAATAGAGCGGAGATAACATATCAATATGTAGCGGGCGCGGATTTAACAACTGAATACGGCGTTGGTTGGTATGGGACTTATGATTGGGGAAAATAAAAAAAGC
>JAFXOC010000552.1 GCA_017529085.1 Selenomonadaceae bacterium
TCCTCCATATCCGGCCTTGGCGTGAACCTTCTTGGATTATATTCCTCCATGGATAAATCGTATGACACCACGTCTATCGTCTCCGTGAACCAAATATAGTCATCCGGATCATTTTTCCGCGCGGAATCGTAAAGTTCTTGGTATTCGGGACAATTATCCAGTCCCGGCAGTTTATCTTTGGGCGTTTCCCGCAAGAGACAATATAGTTTTTCGGCATATTCGTTAAAATGTTCCATATCATAATGCAGTCTTGCAAAGACTGTAACCCGCAAGGTATCGCCCAATTTCTCATCAATGTGGACACCGAACATAACTTCTGCATGGGGAGCAATTTCACGGAGGGCGAAAACCGCTTCGGGGACTGTGGACGTATCTACTTTATCGGCGCTGCCTAAAATGTGAACAAGTACATTTTGGGATTTTGCGATTTTTTTGGATTTAGCCTTGGACACCGCTTCTTTCGCAGCAAGGGCGGCGGCGTTTTCTCCCGCAGCTTCTGCTTCCCCCATGTAAACGTCGCCGTTAAAACGCTTAAATGGAGCGAAATCTGCCTCGTCTAATGAAATCAGCCCCGGCTTTGTGAACATGGCAACCATTCCGTTGAAAAATTTCCTATAATATTTGTCTGAAGAGCCACTAAAAACACCACTATCACTTGATATGCATTCCGACTTCAAAAGTTTCACTCTCATACAGATAACCCCCACTATAAAAATCATCCTCCGCAATTATTTTTCAAATATAATTGTACCAATCAGAATAAGGTTTTAACATATCTTTTATTATATCTGTCGTCTTTTTCCACGCAGATTGCTTTTCCGGCGACAATTTTTTAATGAAATCATCATCGTCAATCATATCCGATAATATAATCGGTTTCAATAAAAAGTCTTTATATTGCAAACCATCGGGGATTTGGGCGTTTTCCATCTTATCTTCTATCTTATGAAGGCTAATGTATAGGATTTTTGTTTTTGCTTTTGCCGATTCTAATTTCTTAAAGACATCATCTATAATTTTTTTCGCAATTATTTTTTGCTTATCTCCGCTTCGCTTATTATCGCTAAAAGAGGAAACGTCCCTCTGTTCCAGTTTGCAATAGTCTATCATCTTCTTCATAGTGTACAAATATTTTTTGGTGCCTCTATCATTGAAACGCTTTTGAATTCCATAATCCAAAACAGCATATTCCAACGGATTGCGTAATTCGCAAATATCTCTTTTACACACTCCAAGCATATTTAGAAGCTGAACTATGTCGAAACTATCTGTGGTTGTTTTAAGTTCGGTCAAATATACGTTATTTGACATATCCGAAAGCAAATAATCAACGCTGGCATACTGATGTTCATTTTCAGCCTGACTGATTCTCTCTATCGGGAACTCTTTAGCTATAAGTCTGACATTGTCATTCTTAACACCGTAAGATACCATTTCCTCAATAAAATCAGAAATTAACATATCCACAATAACTTCGGACTTCACTTTTTGCGTTCGATAATCATTTATCGTCCACTTCTTCACCATTTCATAAAACGATTGGTACTCACTCATGCCAAATTCCTCCCTTACGCAATCTCAATCGTATCGCCGTCATCCGGTAAAACAATCATATCTTTATACTTATCTTCAATCGGAAGTGCTCTAAAACCTGCGGCATTCTCCGTATGTAACGGAATGATATACTTCCGCGGAGCAACATTCTCAATGAACTTTGCTAATGTCTCCTTGTCAGTATGACCTGTGGAATGGATATATTTGACCGATGAACCGAATCGCTTGACAAAAGTTGAGAGCCCTTCATCGTAAGCCGGATGTTTTGGGTTCAAATAACCTTGCCACATGGAATAAATCAAGTGCGGTTGATAATCGCTCATGTAATGACCATATCTGTCGTATAGAGTATAGGCATATTCCGCTTTTCGATTAAGCAAAGAGCCAAGTAGTATTATCCCCTCCTTGGGGCGAACTCGTTTCATTTCGTCTAATCCTTTGATTGGCGGCAAACGGTAAAACCCGGTATATTTTCCTGCCATATCGGAGAATGTTTTAAGCATTTCAATGATGTAAGGACTGCCGTAAATGAGGATGTTGTTCTCCTTAGCAGCGTTGCAAATGGAAGTTAGACTGTCAAAATTTGTAGAGGAGCAAGCGACAAAAATCTGCCGATGGTCTTTCATAAAGAACTTAGCTTCCTTGTGTACATCCCATTCGGTCAAAAGATGTTCTTCCTCTACCGAGCGGTTCATCATTGTGCCTTCCGAGATAAGCGCATCCACTTGCTTTCCGTAATTCTCATGGATAAGGCGAGGAATCATATCAAGGCTTTTGCTCATGTAACCCGTACCCCGAAAATCTCCGCTGTGAAGAACGGTATGTCCCGTTACCTTGTTTTCAAAAAGAAACATATTGGCGTGATAAGCCGAGTGGTCAACGAAGAAGGGAATGACATTCATATCGCCTATATTCAAGAGTTTCCCCGGAGTAAATTTGCGAATTCGGCCATTGTTTTCGGACAATAATTCCTGCATGGCAATATTTTTGGTATGTTTGTGCAAAGTCCGCAAAATCGTGAGCATTGCTTCATCCATATAGAGAGGAATATCCGCAGGAATCTTGTCCACAAGCCCCACATGGTCGCCGTGATAGTGAGTAAAGAAAACAGCATCAATGTGATGGTCGGTATACCGACGATGATTGCCCACAATCTTTTTTATGATTTCTTCATCCCTCATCGAACCTTGGCTCCCCGGAAGCTCGCCGCCGCAATCAACCAAAACAGTAGCGCGCCCCATGCTGATCTCTGTAATGCTACCGCCGATTTGTTTGGTTCCGCGA
>JAFXOC010000553.1 GCA_017529085.1 Selenomonadaceae bacterium
GAAAAATTCAAAATGAAAAAGGAACTTAATGCAAAGGTTATTGAGAACATAGCGGGCGGAGTAATCAGGGAAGAGATTATAAAAAAGCGTTGGAAATATTCAAAAACTTACCTCCTAGCGAGTCAACTCTGCCGGATCTAAGCCCGACGGTTATCAAAGCCATCGGCTCAGGCGATCCCCCTCCGTCTCCTAGACCGCCTCACGAATCAGAACTCATTGAGCTTTTGAAAAAAAGCCCAAGATATATAAACTGCGATCAGCATTAGAAGTAGCCTGAAGGTGATTCCATGAAAAGAATTTTCAAAAAGATGAATATATATCGACGCGTACTCTTGCTGGTACTATCTTGCGGTGCCTTGGCATTTATTTTGCCAACGGCGCTTTCGCTCTATACGCTTAACAATGTGGAACGCACGTTAAGCGTTCAAGGAGACGTTTTAAGCGAGAGCGTAAGCGAATTTGTGTGGGAAATTGCCCAACGCCGCAACAAGGAACATTTGACGGAAGTTGCAAAAACTCGCGCGCGGCATATTGACCGCGAATTCTCATTAAACGGCGAAGACGTGGTGATTTTGTCGAAAATGGCGACGAAAATCATGTCGTCACCCGAAAATTACCTCCCTAGGAAGTTGCCAAATCTTAGAACCGAGGCCAATGTTCCCTACGGCGCTCCCTATGTTTACGAAAGCGCAAACCTTGTTGCAAACGGAATTAGTCCGGAGTTAAAAAAAGAAATTGAAATAGCTTCAAAGATAACGGGCGCTCTGGAGGTGATGAGTTTTTATTATCGCGATTATCAAACTTCATTATATATAGGTTCAAAAAAAGGCTATTTCATATGCGTCGATCTTTTTCCGGGAAAGAAAGGCGAAGGCTCCGTCTTTCCCACCGAGGAACTCAGAGCGGATTTTTTGAATACTTTCGATCCTAGGGAACGCCCTTGGTACAAGTTGGCGGAACAAAAACAAACCCTTGCGTTTACCGATACTTTTACGGGAACGGACGGCCTTCCGGACATGGCCTGCGTCATGCCGTATTACGATAAGGAAGGCTTTGCGGGGGTTGTTGGGATTGGTTGCACTCTTGAAGACGTTTACCAACAAGTTGAAGATTCGGCAATAGGAGACACAGGGTTTAGTTTTGCGCTTGACAGTCACGGCGACATAGCTTTTTCAAGTCACCGCGAAGGAATCCTCTCCGAAACGATGGAAGAAGTCGATTTGAGAAAAGCCGAAGATCCCGGACTTGCCACCGCGGCAAAGCGTATGGTGGCGGGAGAAAGCGGCGTTGAATCCATAGTATTGGAGGGGCGGGAATACTATCTCGCTTTTGCGCCCATGAAAAGTATCGGATGGAGTTTCGGCACTGTAATTGAAAAAGCGGAAATCAAGACGGTTTCATATCAAATTAAAAATCAAGTAGCGGGGGAAATGAGCAGTTTCCAAGAGGTTTTGCGCCAAATCTTTTCGGAGTCTTTGCAAAAAAACATACTTCTGTTGGTTTTATTGTTCGCTATTTCATTTTATGCGGCAAACAGAGCGGCAAGGCATATCACAACCCCTATTAACCAACTTTCGGACGGAGTGCGGGAAATTGCCAAAGGCAACCTTGACAAGAAACTTACGGTCAATACCGGAGATGAAATAGGGGAGCTTGCGGAGCGTTTCAACTCTATGACGTGCGAACTTAAAGAATATGTGAAAAATTTCTCGGAAGCGGCGGCGGAGCGTCAACGCACCCATACGGAACTTGAGATTGCCGCAAAAATTCAAGCGGGTATGCTTCCAGACGCTAAACCTTTAAAAAAGGGACGAAACGAATTCGATCTTTACGCATTGATGTACCCCGCAAAGGAAGTGGGCGGGGATTTTTATGATTTTTATTTTGCGGACGAGGAAAATTTGGTTATCACCGTCGCGGACGTATCGGATAAAGGCGTGCCCGCCGCTCTCTTTATGGTAACGGCGAAAACTTTGATGAAGGATCATGTGCTTATGTACGGCGAAGAAAAATATTTGCCGAAGACTCTGGAGAAGGTCAACGACGCTTTAGTCAAGAGCAACCCGGAATGTATGTTTGTCACAGCCTTTATAGGAATGTTACATTTGCCTACCGGGCGTTTTACCTACGTAAACGCGGGGCATAATCCGCCTTTGCTGTTGCAGAAAAGACTGACAGGCTCGAGTGATAACATGAGTTTTGACTATCTTCCCGCGGCGAAAAATACCGTTTTGGGATTTATGGAAGGAATTACATTTAAAGCGGAGCAGTTGACTCTTTCCCGTGGGGACGCTGTTTTCCTATATACGGACGGCGTAACCGAGGCGATGAACGACAAGAAAGAGATGTTTTC
>JAFXOC010000554.1 GCA_017529085.1 Selenomonadaceae bacterium
ATATTTTTTCATGATTGTAAACCGTTACATAAAAAATGGAAAAATACTTTACAACGCAAAAAAATATAATATTGTTGTAGCTAACAAATGAAAGATTCCTTAGTGGTGATAAAATTTCGCGGCGACCACACGCCGGTGGTACTGACAGGGTAAACCCAAGAGATGCAGGAGAAGGCCGCGCCTGCCGAGGAATCTTTCTTTCAAACAAACGCAAAAAGGATTGCATTTAGAACGCTTATCTAAATGCAATCCTTTTTGCGTTGCCTTATTTGCACTGACTTCTTCTTACTTGATACTTCTTGCATCACCATCTCCATGTATTACGGTAAAATGTTTTCCGCATTTTAGGTTTGTGCAATGGACACCCACCCTTTTTTCATTGCCATCTACCGTATATGGATTGGGCAATTTTCTTCCGCAGTACGGACAATTAACGTATTTAACATTAGCCATAAAAATTCCTCCCAATGTAAAATTTATCTTAATTGCGTTATGCCTTATAAATAAAAATTATGCCTCATCCCAAGCGTGGTCAAGCGAAACGACTGCCATCGACTTAGTGAGATACTTATCGTCAACGCGCTGTATCATAGCTTTTACCTCGTCAGATTGTAAAAATTGTTCTGCAAGCTTCCTAAGATATGCATCCCCATCGCCGTTGTTCTTAACTAACCACGGAGTCTGCATCACCAACTCATACAAAATAGTATATTGTGGAAAACGTAATGGTGAAGGGTACCAACAATTTAATTCAGGGAGTGATTGCTCGTCATAAACGCCTCTTAATTCAATGGTAAACTTCATCGGGTAACCGTCTCTTGTTGTTTCAAACTTCATACCAAACACCTCATTTAAAAAATCAGTTCAATCTGATATTTATTATATCATCTATAGTAGAAAAAAATCAACACTAAGGATGATTATGGATAAAACCTCCCTCATGTATAATGTAATAATCGAAGTTGAAGGGAGGCGCGTTATGGAGAAAAAAGCTTTGAATATTGCAGTCGGCGAACGAATAAGAACAATGCGGGAAACCAACCGTTTTACAAGAGAACAGCTTGCGGAAAAAGCCAATATATCCACTCAATTTTTGTACGACATCGAAAACGGCGCTAAAAGCATGACCGTTCCAACTATCATAAATATTGCCACTGCGCTCCATGTATCTACGGACTATCTGCTTTTGGGAAACAATAAAAATATCCCTGTCGACACTTCGATAATTGCCCAGCTTCAAACGCTTTCCGAAAATCAACAAAAGATAGCGGGAGAACTTTTAAGTTGCTTTGTCAGAGGCATGACCGCCGATTAATACACACCAACTCTAAAACAACTTTTTCTCATTATAAAACAAACCTCGGAGGAATTGGTTACCTCCGAGGTAAATGGTTGAAAAAATTTTTGATGACCAGAGTGTAGACAAATCAATAAATATTGTGCTCTTTATGGCTCTCCTTCCACCGCTTCGCGGTCCCCCTCCCTCTAAGAAGGAGGCTCCACAACCTCCACTTTTGAGCCGAAATTTTACATTGCTTCTAACAAAGCCCCCCTCCTAGAGGATTGTAAACCGTTGTTTAAAAAAATGAATTTTGTTGACAAAACTGTTGACAAAAACCATCAAGCCTTTGATTTACGTTCCTCCAAATTTTCCGTTAAATTTCAACCCCAACATGGTTATATCGTCGGACTGCTCCGCATTTCCCGCATATATGCTCACATTTTCCCGAACAGCTGTTAAAATATCTTTTATATTCTTCCCGCTTTGCTCGTTAAGCGTTCTTTGCAGACGTGCCTCCGAGTATAATTCCCTCGCTTCGTTCATGGCCTCCGTCACGCCGTCCGTATAGAGAAAAATCATATCGCCCGGAGCAAACGTCAGACAACACTCTTGATAAGTTTCAGAATCGAATAACCCCAACACAGTGTTCTGTTTTTCCGTAGGCAGGTAATCAAATTTTCCGTTCCGGCAGACGAGCGGAGGATTATGTCCCCCGTTCACATAAGCAAACTCGCCGGTTGTGAGGTCAAGCACGCCGAAAAATACCGTCACAAACATTGCCTCTTCATTGTCCTCGCAAAGTTGTTTATTGGCTAGGCTGATCACAGCGGCGTAATTATCGAGAGAAGCGGACATCATAGCGATATTTTTGAGAATAGTTCGGCTTCGCATCATAAAAAGCGCGGCGGGAACGCCTTTGCCGGAAACATCTGCAATCGTTATCGCCAAATGTTTTTCGTCCAGCATATAAAAATCGTAAAAATCGCCGCCGACTTCTTTCGCGGGAGTCATAGTGGCGTATAAATCAATTTCCTTTTGATTGTTAAATTCCAAAAAATTATTGGGAAGCATTCCCGCTTGTATTTGTCGCGCTCCTTCAAGCTCACCTTCAATACGCTCCTTCTCTTTCGCTTTCTTGATATAGGATTGCAAATCGGAGGCCATTGCATTTATTGAATCTGAAAGAGCTTCAATTTCGTCGCCTGTTTTAACAGAAAGTCTCGTATCCAAATTCCCGGCGGCAATTTTTTTCACCCCGTCCGTGAGTATAAGTACGGGCTTCACAAGTTTATGCGCCATACCTCCGCTGATTAATAGCAAGACTATAAATATTACGCCAAACAAAATGCCTATATAGAAAATTCTTTCGCGGAAAATACTGTTAACGGAAGTGGAAAATTCTTCGCTAATCTTCTTCACAGTCGCCCTGGCGATCATCGCCGGCGCTAAAGCGGCTTCTTTATCGGTGAGGGCGGCGCAACTGTATCCCTTCATATAGGGAATCGGCAAATAAGCCAAATAATATTCCCTACCGTCCACCGTAACAGTGGCGGTGCCGTTTTTACCCTCCGCCATATCCCGCGCGACGGCGGCTAAATCCTCTTGTGAAGATTCCCTCAAATCTACAAAACTGCCCGATACGGACAAAACGCCCTCTTTTCGTGAAGATATTACGATTTGTCCGTCATTGTTCAGAATAAAGCTTATATCGTTTTCATTGGCTGTTAGGTGCAGAGATTTCAAAGTTATACTGATTCCCACAACGCCGGCAAATTCCCCATGGTCGTAAAATGGCATAACGCTGCCGATTTCCAAACCTCCCGCCATGGATTCGTATACATCCGTCAACACAAGACCGTTCGCCTGCTTGGCGGCAACATACCACGGACGCTCGCGAAAGTCATAACTTCTAAGAATCGTCGCTTCGTCTAAAGTCAACGTCGTCTGTCCTTTAGACACAGCATCTGCCCGAATTAAGCAGCCGTACTCGGACGCCATAAAACACACATCGCCGTTGTAAAAGTAAGATAAATATTCCAGAGAGTCGGCAACATTGGAAAGAAGCGCTATTTTTTTCGCTAAGTCGGGATTGGTCGCAAGCTGTTCCCGCACACCGGGGTTGTAATAGATGTAAGCCTTATTGGCGTTGATTGTTCGCTCTGTTGCCTCCGGAAGGTATCTCGGCGAATAATTCTGCGGATACTCCAGAATCTTTTCCGCCATCTTGGCAATATTCTCGGCGTCATAAAAACCGCCCAAGTCCCCCGCCACTTGAAACGCGGTTAATTTCGCCTGTTCTGCAAGCCGTTCGTTCACCAGACTCTCGGCATAATTTTCAGTAAAGGCGGCAAAAGCCGCAAGCATTTCGTCACCCTTGCCTTCAGTCGACCGTTGCACCTGAGTTATTCCGGAATATGACAAGCCGCCGAGGAGGAAAGCCCAAAGAACTCCCACGCCCAAAACAAGGAGCAGAATTTTTCGTTCAATGTTCATACCCTTGTCCACCTATTCTATTTTCTTACTTTTCAATACAAATGGTCGTATTTCAACAGCCCGTTGAATCCTTGATTTACGTTTAACGTATCTATGAAAGAAACGTTCGACAAATCATGTTGAAAATCCTTCTAAGGTAAAAATAGGTGAAAATGAAATTTTCTTCTACGCCGAATTCAACCATCGCTAGTCTCTGACGGTCGTCATGTTGCAAAATGGACGACACTCGAACGTAACACTAAATATCCCGCCCAAACTTGAGCCTTATGTAAGCGATTACAAGATAAATGTCTTTGAAGTAGCGTGGCTTTCCGATGAAACAATATCAAAATTTAAGTTTGAATTCTATCCGTAATTTAATGACGAATGTAAAGTGGACGACAAATCAAGCAATGGATGCGCTTTCTATCCCTCAAGAGGAACGTAAGCGTTATGCAAATAAAATTTAAAAGTGAAAAGCGGCTACATCAACACTTCTTTTGAAATGTGATGTAGCCGCTTTTTTATTGTATGATATTTTTGATAATAAGGGTATCGCCTTTTTTAAGATTTTTTATCTTTGGATACATAGGGCGGTTAAAATCCTTGCCCGATGGCTTGTTTCTCCGAGTTTTTTCATATTTATAAACTCCGTCCTATTTAAAGGACAAGCGATATCCTTTTTGCGGAACGAAGCATAGGCTAAATTTATCGCCAAGCAAGTTTTTTAGCTTGCGCCTAAGATTGCTTATGTGCATTTTTAGAGTACTGCTGCTGTCGGATATATTATTATCGTCCCAGACAGCCTCATATAGCGTTTCCTGCGCAATCGGTTCGTCCTTGTGCTGATATAACACCATAAAAATAGTAAACTCCAACGGCGTAAAGTCTGCCGCATTCTCTCCCTTTATCAATCGACGATATCGCGGCTTAACCATCAAATTATCGGAAATATAAAAATCAGAATCGTCATAGTTCATCCACAAAAAATTTGA
>JAFXOC010000060.1 GCA_017529085.1 Selenomonadaceae bacterium
CGTCCGGACAGAATAATCGTCGGCGAGGTTCGTTCCGGCGAGGCTTTAGATATGCTTCAAGCCATGAACACGGGTCACGACGGTTCGCTTACAACAGCTCATGCCAATACGCCGCGCGACGCTATTTCTCGTCTTGAAACAATGGTGCTTATGGCGGGCATGGAACTTCCCATTCGAGCTATTCGCGAACAGATAGCGTCCGCTATAGACATTATTATCCAACAGTCCCGTATTAAAGACGGCAGCCGCAAAATAACCTATGTCACGGAAGTTCAAAAAATGGAAGGCGACACCATCGTTCTTCAAGACCTCTTCCGTTACGTCCAAGACCACATAGACGACAACGGCAAATCCGTGGGCAGTTTCCAAGCGACAGGGTTGCAGCCAAGCTTCATAGAAAAATTCCAAATGAACGGCGTAGACGTGCCGGCTAATTTGTTTAAAGGCGACATTCAGCCTAACGAGTAAGTTCTGTTCTTTTCTTTTTTCTCTTTTTTTATAAAAAAAGAGAAAAAAGAAAAGAACCAAAAGAAAAAAGAGAAAAAAATTTTAATAACTGGTTTGGCATAAATATAAAGTTTGTGTCTAAACAGAAAGTTCGAGCCTGTTAAAGTTTTTTCTTTTTCTCTTTCTTTGTTACTTTCTTTCTCTTTTTCTTTTTTACAAAAAAGAAAAAGAGAAAGAAAGTAAGAATTTGACCATACACAAAATCTTGAAAGGAAGTGTAAAACGTTGGACAGCACTACAATAGCTGTGATTATATTTATAATGGCGTACGCGCTGATAATCTCTGAGAAGGTGCATCGTACCATAGTGGGATTGTTTGGCGCAATGCTGATGATACTTTTTGGGATATTAGACCAAGAGACGGCGATACATCATATAGATTTTAACACGTTGGGTTTGTTGATGGGCATGATGATAATCGTGAACATCACCAGCGAGACGGGGCTTTTCAATTATTTGGCGATATGGGCGGCGAAGAAGGTAAAGGCGAGACCCGTTGCGCTTCTTGTGGCGCTTTCTATTTTAACCGCTGTATGTTCGGCGCTTTTAGATAACGTTACAACCGTGCTTTTGACTGTGCCAATCACTTTCAGCATAACGCAGAAATTGAAGGTTGACGTAAAACCGTTTTTGATAGCGCAGATATTGTCGTCTAATATCGGCGGCACCGCCACCCTTATCGGCGACCCGCCGAACATTATGATAGGCAGCGCCGTTGGGCTCAGTTTTATGGATTTTATCAATAACGTAACTTTGGTTTCGATTGTGATTTTCATAGTGGTAGAAGCTTTGCTTGTGCTGCTTTACGGTAAAAAGCTTGTGACGCAGCCGACTTTGCAGGACGAGGTAATGCACCTTGACGAAAAGAGCCAGATAAAGGACTTTAAGCTTTTGAAGAAATGCCTTTTGGCGATAGCTATTACAATCGGAATGTTTGTAATGCACAGCACGCTGCACCTTGAAACGGCGACTGCGGCTCTGACCGGCGCGGGGTTCTTGCTCTTAATCTCCTTTACGAAGAATGAGGAGATGATAGCGAAAGCCTTGTCGAAGGTGGAATGGCTTGCGATATTCTTCTTTGCGGGACTCTTCGTATTAGTCGGCGCATTGGTTGAAACGGGCGTAATAAAGATGCTTGCGGAAGAAGCCATAAAGGTGACGAACGGGGACGTAAACGCCACGGCTTATTTAATCCTTTGGATGAGCGCGTACGCATCGGCGTTTATAGACAACATTCCTTTCGTTGCGACGTTGATACCTTTAATTCAAGATATGGGACAGTTGGGACTCGGCAACTTAGAGCCTCTTTGGTGGTCATTGGCGCTTGGAGCGTGCTTAGGCGGTAACGGGACGTTAATCGGCGCGAGCGCAAACGTTGTGGTGGCTTCAATGGCGGCGCAAAGGGGAAAACCTATTTCGTTTATTGAGTTTATGAAGATAGCGTTGCCTGTGATGACGCTGACCATCGCTATCAGTCATGTGTATATTTGGCTTAGGTATTTGTAAGAGATTGAGCCGCCTCAGAAACTGAGGCGGCTCAGATTGTAGACAATCTTAGAGATGAATTTCTAAGATTGTCTTTTTTAATGGATAATAGTATTACACCTTCGTCGCAATTTCACACTTCTTACCGCAAAAAGCTATACCGTACTTCCATACATTATCAATACCTTCATTCTTAAACTCCGCCATATACTTCATATCGTCGATTTGGCTAAGCGCAACTTCGGCTGTAGGCGACAAATCCGACTCAGTACCTGCGACTTTAAATTCCATTATAACGCCGTTCTTGGTTTTGTCCTCGGGGAATATCGCTATGTCAAATCTGCCGTAGCCGCTTTCTCTGTTGGAGAGGACTTTGTATTTTTTAGACAATAGAGCCATCAATCCCAACACAAAGCCGTGATAGAAACTTTCGCGGTTGGCTGTGTCGTAATAGCTTACCAATGTCAAAAGATAATCGTTAAGTTCTTCGGAAAAAGATTCGGTATCGCCGGATAAGAGAGCCTTCAATAAATACAGAAGTTTGGGGTTGCCGTCCATTTCTTCTATGCGGTTTATTATCTCCTTTTCATATACGGTACGTATTTCCCTGTTCGGTATGCGAAGTTCAAGCGTATCGTCATAATCATCCGTATTGATTTTTGAAGCCTGTGTCAAATACCCCGTAGTAAGGAGCATTGTGTAGAGCGCATTGCGGTTTTTGTAAATGTCCGAATAAATAACTCCTTCGTCTATTGTTACGCTGACAGAACCGCCTTGTAAGAGAGAACGAAGTTCTTGCGACTGTTTTTTATCCGTTCTTTTTAAAAGTTCCTTCAAGATAGAATTGCCGGATGTGTTCAGCCAATAAATTGAAGGTCGGCAATCGTGTAAAACGTAGTTTATCACCGACCAAGGATTATAAATATTAGTTCCGGAAAAATTATAACCGTCGTACCATTTTTTAATCTCCGCAAGTTTTTCAGGACAGTGAAAATCGACGGTAATTTGCTTGATTTCGTTATCATCGAAACCCATAACGTTTTGATACCTGCCGGAAGCGACGCTCGCCACTTCCAAATTGTTAAGAGAGCTGAAAATGCTCTCTTTTGCAATTCTAAGCACACCTGTCAGAATTGCAAAATC
>JAFXOC010000555.1 GCA_017529085.1 Selenomonadaceae bacterium
TGGGGCTTTGCCCCAAACCCCACAAGGGGCGCTGCCCCTTGACCCTGCCAAAGGGCATTCGCCCTCTGGACTCCCGGGTAATTAGTTTTGTAAAAACCCGCTAAGTTTCTCTCTTAGCGGGTTTTGTGTTGAAAAAAATAAATTTTATGAGGTGAAAAATTTGGCTTTTATCGAATTTCACAATGTCTATTATGAAGTAAACGGCGCGCATATTTTGTCGAACGTTAATTTAGAGATAGAAAAAAAAGAATTTGTCGCTGTACTTGGCGCAAACGGTTCCGGAAAATCTACGCTCGCAAAACTTATGAACGGTTTATTGCTCCCGACAAGCGGCGAAGTTTTTGTTATGGGGCTTAATACAAAAAATGCGGAAGATGGTCAAAAGATACGAAGAAACGTCGGCATTGTCTTTCAAAACCCCGACAATCAGATAGTCGCCGCAATGGTTGAGGATGATGTGGCCTTTGGCCCCGAAAATCTTAATGTGGACGATGAAGAAATAGAACGACGTATAGATTCTTCTCTTGGATTAGTAGGGCTTATTGATAAGCGAAAAACGTCACCTAGCGCTCTTTCGGGCGGGCAAAAACAAAAGGTTGCCATAGCGGGCGCGCTTGCCATGGACACCGAAGCCTTAATATTAGACGAAGCAACCACCATGCTTGACCCAAAGTCGCGGGAGGAAATTTTAAACACAATCATCGACCTGAACAAAAAAAAGAATATAACCATAGTTTATATAACCCATTTTACGGAGGAAATTTTGGAGGCGGATAAAGTTATTGTTTTGGATAAGGGAAAAATTGCCGCCGCAACGACTCCAAACGAGCTGTTTTTAAACAGCGAAAAATTTAACGAATGGAATTTGGAGGCGCCTTTTGCACATAGAATAGCCGAAAAGTTAAGAAAAAAAGGAATTGAACTTCCAATGGGAATTTATACCGAAGACATGTTGATAGAGGAAATAAAAAAAGACTGCCGTAAATTCAAATAAATTACGAAAGTATTTTTCGGACTTCTATTATTCCCGCATTGGGTCACATCACTTTAGATAAACTTACTACCGTTCACATAAACCAGTTCATCAAGGATAATATCGAATCAGGCAAATCTCATAGTACTGTGCGAAAACATAAAACAATATTATCTGGTATACTAAAAAATGCTGTGGCTGAGGGACTTATTAATGTAAATCCCGTCATGTATAGCAATACATACCTAAGCCAAAATCGAAATCAAAAATTATTACTGATGAAGATATGGCTAAAATTTTGACAGAAGCTGAACGGATAGCGGGTAAAGCGTACACTAATAGCGGCGGTCAGAGCTATGTTGCTTACGCGGTGTTACTTACTGCATATCATACGGGACTCAGAATAGGAGAAGTTTTTGGACTCCTCTGGGAAAATATAAATTTAAAAGAACGGCTAATACACGTCGTTGCCGACATTGTTGAAGCTAAAAACGAAGCAGGAAAGTATACACTAATTCCAAACGATACAAAGACGGCCGCCTCCATACGCTACATTAAAATTTCGCATAAACTTTGTGAAGTGTTGGCTAAGTTAAGGTCGCAAAAAACACACCACCCAGTGATATTGTTTTTAAGACCAGTACGGATAATTATATAGCGCCAAGTAATTTTGCTCGTGTATGGCGTAAAATTCTCAAAAACATAGGCATGGCAGGGAAATATAGGATTCACGACTTTCGTCACACCCATGTCAGCGAGCTTCACGCTAAAGGTTATCAGCCAATAGACATTCAAATGCGGGTCGGTCACTCAAATATGCAAACCACTAATATATATACTCATTCTATACGAAACAATGACTAGAGTATGGCCAATAGTTTCGATGACGATGGATACAACGAATAAAAATGGTAAGACTCAAACTTACCGTCGAATAAAATTCAGCGGTAGGTTTACTTTTAATGCGTAAAAAAGTAAGCATCGAGAAGTAGAATAAAAAATTTTTTCTAAAATCCTGTTACAGGTTTTAACATAAAAAAAGTTCATAAGCTAACCATTAGCTAATCGGCAATTCAAAAAAGCCTTCCACAACATGCGGAAGGCTTGAATTTACTGGAGCTAACTAAGAAACTCGAACTCTTGACCTGCGCATTACGAATGAGAAATCTTATATTTGAACAGCCTTGAATAATATGTCTAAGCTTTGATTTTACTGATTTTTATATTTATCTGTTTTGTTAAAATTTGTGCCATTTTGTCAAAAATTTTATATGTTAAGACACTTTTAAGACACTTTTGAGACACCCATTTTTACTGGTTTTTAACTAAATTTATGATATATTTATACCACATATCTTACAATAACGCAAGATTTACCCCATATCACTCTGCTCACGAATGTATGCGTAAAGACTTTCTCGCGGTATTTTCCAAATATGCCCTATGCGAAACGATTTTATCTTTCCTTCCGCCAATAAGCGATATGCGGCGTTTTTACCTATTAGCAGAGCTTCGCAAAGATCTTCTACCGTTAACA
>JAFXOC010000556.1 GCA_017529085.1 Selenomonadaceae bacterium
TGAAGATGGTTGGTCGTCGCCGCCGTTTCCTTGATTATTTGAAGAAAAACGATATCGAACGTTATCGCTCTATTGTGTCTAAATTAAATCTCAGAAAATAATTAAAAAGGGGGATGTGATTTTTTCACAGTCCCCTTTTTCCTTGAGAGCATCTCTAAAAATTTATTTTTGACGGCTCCACCCCCCCGAATCGGCGTGGAGCCGCCGACGAGATAAAACAGTACTTAGATATTGCCTTAATGTGCAGTTGGAGGATAAATATGCAGAGTTTTGAAATGGAGCTTGGCGGGCGAAAACTCGTTGTTGAGCACGGCAAAATGGCAAAACAGGCCAACGGAGCCGCATTGGTAAGATACGGCGATACGGTTGTGCTTGTTACGGCTACGGCGTCCGCAGAGCCTAGGGAAGGCGTTGATTTCTTCCCCCTTACCGTTGATTATGAGGAAAAAATGTACGCCGCGGGAAAAATTCCCGGTGGATTCATAAAAAGGGAAGGCAGACCTTCAAGCGACGCCGTGCTTTGCGCGCGTCTCATAGACAGACCTATTCGCCCGCTTTTCCCGGAGGGCTTTCGTAACGATGTGCAAATCGTCGCCACAGTGCTTTCTGTGGAACAGGACAACGCGCCGGAACTTGTGGGCATGATCGGCGCAAGCGTCGCCCTTATGGTTTCGGATATTCCCTTCTTGGGACCCATAGCCGGAGTTCGCGTCGGACGCATTGGGGATAAATTTATTGTAAATCCTACCGAAAAAGAACGCGAGGTTTCAACGTTAAACCTGACTGTAGCAGGTTCAAAAGACGCTGTTATGATGGTTGAAGCCGGCGCTAACGAGCTTCCGGAAGAAGTTATTTTGGACGCTATACTCTTTGGTCATGAGGAAATAAAGAAGATTGTGGCGTTCGAAGAGGAAATAGCAGCCGCCGTCGGCAAAGAAAAGCGCGACGTTAAACTCTTTACCGTAGACGAAAACTTAAACCAAGCCATTCGCGAATTTGCGTGGGAAAAATTGGACAAGGCTGTCAGAAATCCCGACAAACAGCAAAGGGACGCTAACGTAAACGAGGTGCGTCAAGAGGTCAAGGATAAGTTTTTGCCCGATTATCCCGAAAGCGAAAAAGAAATCGAATACATTTTATACAAAGCGGAAAAAGAGATAGTCCGTCACATGATAACCCATGAAAAAATTCGTCCGGACGGCAGAGCAATCGAAGAAGTACGCCCTATCTCCTGCGAAGTGGGTGTACTCCCGCGCCCGCATGGTTCGGGACTTTTTACCAGGGGTCAAACTCAAGTGCTTACCGTAACTACTCTTGGTCCCATCAGCGACGAACAGATTATCGACGGGCTTGGTCCCGAAACTACCAAGCATTATATTCATCACTACAATTTCCCGGGATACAGCGTAGGCGAAGCTCGCCCCGTCAGAAGCCCGGGACGACGCGAAATCGGTCACGGCGCTCTCGCCGAACGCGCGTTAGTGCCGGTTATCCCAAGCACGGAGGATTTTCCGTATACCATTCGTTTGGTTTCGGAGGTATTGGAATCCAACGGCTCAAGCTCTATGGGCAGCGTTTGCGGCAGCACCCTTTCCCTTATGCACGCCGGAGTTCCCATTAAGCGCCCCGTATCCGGCGTTGCGATGGGACTTGTCAAAGATGGCGACGCGTATACGATACTCACCGATATTCAGGGCATGGAAGACGCTTTGGGCGACATGGACTTCAAAGTAGCCGGCACCGAGGTCGGCGTTACCGCCATTCAGATGGATATAAAAGTTGCGGGCATAAGCCGCGAAATTCTGGCTTCCGCGCTTGCTCAAGCTAAGAGGGGTCGCGCCTTTATACTGGGCAAAATGCTTGAGTGCATAAAAGAGCCTGCGGAGGATCTTTCAAAGTATGCGCCACGAGTAGAGGTCATGCAGATAAAGATTGATAAAATCCGCGACGTTATAGGCACCGGCGGAAAAGTTGTGCGGGGCATCATAGAGGAAACCGGCGCAACCATAGATATACATGAAGACGGCAACATCTTTATCGCCTCCAACAACGAAGAGAGCATGAAGAAAGCCCGCCGCATGATTGAAGCCATTGTGAAAGAAATCGAAGTGGGCGAAATTTATACCGGCACCGTCACCAGACTCTTAAAGTTTGGCGCGTTTGTAGAGCTTTTGCCGGGCAAAGAAGGGCTTTGCCACATATCGCAAATCGCGTCTAAACGCGTTGAAAAAATAGAAGACGCGGTAAAGGTAGGCGATGAGCTTACGGTTAAGGTTGTTGAAATCGACGATAAAGGACGCATAAACGTAAGTCACAGAGCCGTGATGTAATAAAAAAGCGCAGATATTTTCGGTATCTGCGCTTTTTTCTATATCACTTCCCGCGACGGATTCATATTCAGTACCAAGCCGTCGCCCTCTCTTAAGAGAGCCGCCAAATAGCAAAAACTTGAATTGTTCACTATCCTGTGTTTGCACATAATCATGAGTTGCAAATCTCTGTAATTGTTCGGCGCAACGTTGCCCTCTACGAATACTGTTTCGTTATTTTCAAGCCCCAATTCCGCTAAATGTTCTCGGCAATAATCCAAATCGTCGCTGAATATAAAGTATACGGGATTTTGCACGTGGTTGTTCATAACGCTTATCGCTTGATTATAGGCGGCTATGTCCATTGCCCAACCGAGAGTCACAAAGTCGCCTCTTCTGATGTGCAACGCCACGGATTCTGTTGATTTTATAGCCTTTGCGTAATTTAAATTTTTCTCGTCCAACCCATCGGGAAAAAGTTTTGCCGGAAAATCTCCGTTTTCTGCTAAAATTTTCAAATATCTGGCGTCCAGGTTATACATGTGATAGTATAACATACCCTTATTGTTTGCGCATACCGGGTAAAATCCCGGCTGCCAAGTAACAGCGCCGGAAAATTCCGGCGTGTTGAATTCGCCTACCACGGATATTGGGTATCCCGCCTGATACAGTTGTTCGGGCACAGCTTCGCCCGCGGCTCTTCGCTCCAACATATCCGAAAATACATCTTTTGGCAAAACATCGCTCAGTTTTACCAATTTAAACCCGAATATATTTTCTAATTCTAAACCGTTATGCTTCTTTTCCACAAAAAAATATGTGTCGTCAACGATAACCGGTGCTTTTATCTCTCTGCTCAGCCATTTATAGAAGAAATACTGAAACATCTGGTTGCCAAGTCCGCCGTTCATAAAGATTATATGCTCGTCGCCGTTAAATCCGTATATGCTTTTTAAGAGCGCTCTATGCGCAGCAGCGCCGCTTTTTAACGCTGTTACCGTTTCTTCAATATTTCTCATAATACTCCTTTATACCTTCACATACTTAATTGTCACTATTCACAAGCGCGGACACTTCTCCCTGTCGCTTCGCGGCTTTCCCTCCTCGTAGAGGCGCGCTTTTTTCAACTATCTTGAAGTTTTCCTCTTAGCGCCCAATTCCTAGAGTGTGGGAAGTTCATGTAAATATAAACACTTAATTTGAAAAACACAATACAAAACGAATAACCGAATACAAAACAATACAAAATCTTTAAATTATCCACTTGCCTATCGAAATGTTTTGTGTTATATTAAGAGCAAGATAGGACTTGCCTATGGTCGGAATGCCGTTGCTTTAGCAACTTGCGCCGAAGGTACTGGCAAGTCTTTTTTATTTCAATTCTTCGTTCGGTAAAATATGATTATAGTACTTGTTTCCGTTCACATCCGTGAAAATGGTAATCGTAACAGGTTGACGCTTGCCATTAATCATGGTTTCCGAATGTAAATACGAATATTGCGAAGCATCTCGCTTGTTTTTTACATTATCTGTTTTGGTAATCGAAGTTGCCGTTCTGATTAATTCCGGCAAACATGGTACCAATAGTAGCTTGTGTTCTTTAGCGCTTGTAGCTCCCATTTTACCGAGACCTGCTCTTGTAAATTGAACAGATATGTCTTGAAGATTAGCCTGCTTTAATATTGGATTTTCAACGCTTAAACCTTGCAAATTCTCTTTGTAATATTTCTTAGCTTTTGCGCGTAATTCTTTAATATCGGTATAATCGCCAAACTCTTTTCCTATCACGGTAACCTCTTCAAAAAATCATCGTAAGCAATTTTAATCCCGTCTCGTAATTTTGTCTTCGCCGTCCAGCCTAAATTTTTGGCTTTAGACACGTCCAAAAGTTTTCTCGGCATACCGTTCGGCTTCGCTATATCCCACAATATTTCGCCTTTATATCCCACAATATCCGCTATAAGTTCCGCAAGTTCCTTTATGGAAATTTCTTTGCCCACTCCTGCGTTTACCGTTTCATATCCTTCATAATTATTCATCAGAAAAACGCATAATTCCGCCAAATCGTCCACAAAGAGAAATTCTCTTAAAGGCGAGCCGTCGCCAAAACAAGTTACGCTTGCCTTCCCCGCAACTTTCGCTTCATGAAAACGTCGGATAAGCGCAGGCAAAACGTGACTTCGCTCCTCGTCATAATTGTCGCCTATGCCGTATAAATTGGTCGGCATTACGGAAATAAAGGGTCGTTTATATTCTCTCGCTATATACTCGGCGTACTTTAACCCCAAAATTTTCGCCAACGCATATCCTTCGTTGGTAGGCTCAAGCGAACCCGTCAATAGTTCGCTTTCGGTTATGGGCTGATTGGCAAGTCGGGGATAAATGCAGGAAGAGCCTAAAAACTCCAGCTTTTTGCAACCGTTTTTCAGCGCCGCTTTTGTTACGTTTAATGAAATCATGGCGTTTTCATACAAAAAATCGGCTTTGGCGACATTATTCGCCATAATGCCCCCGACTTTTGCGGCGGCTAAAAAAACGTATTCGGGCTTTTCGTCTGCGAAAAATTCATCCACAGCCTTTTGATTTGTCAAATCCAGTTCACTATGTTCGCGGGTCACGATATTTACAAAGTTTTCGGCTTTAAGCCTTCTCTTAATAGCGCCGCCCACCATGCCCTTATGTCCGGCGACGAATATTTTAGAATCCTTTTCCATTAAGTTTCTCCTTTATTCGGCTCAATTTCTTTTCCACGTTCATAAACAGCGTCGCTTGGCAAGTCTATCTCATCATTCCAATAAATAACTGTTCTGCTCGAATCGACTTGAAATTGCTCAAACAATTTGTAAGTTTTAATTAGCGGCGAATAACTCGGAATTTTTGTTACATCGTCTTTAACATCATAAAGTACGGTTTTCCCATCATCGAAAATTACTTTCAATATGTAATTTTCAAGCGGAAAAGCTTCTTTTATTCTGGGATACATTTTTTCACCTTTATACAAGTGGGGGTAATTTTTTAATTTTTTCTGTCTCCCACATCATTTGAAGTTCGTTTTTGTGAATTTCAAGCCACTCGGCGACCATATTCTGCGCCTTTTGCGGCAAGTCTCCGACAATCATTTCTCCCGTCAAAACATTAAATTCGCCCATATATTCGCCGTATATGGCGTGAATATGGCTCGGTTCGTGTTCGCCACTTCTAAAGTACATTTTTATCACGATACCGTAAAACCTTGTAATTTCAGGCATTGTTTATCCTTTCCATATCGCTTTTCACCATCATATCCACAAGCTCTTTAAAACTTACTTTCCTTCTCCACCCAAGTTCCGTTTCGGCTAACGTACTGTCGCCCAACAACAATTCCACTTCCGCGGGTCTAAAAAATTCGGGGTTTACGTCTACCAACAATCTTCCCGTTTTCTTATCGTAACCCTTTTCCTTTACGCCTTCGCCTTCAA
>JAFXOC010000557.1 GCA_017529085.1 Selenomonadaceae bacterium
CTCGACGGGTCGACTTATAAATATGTAAAAGGCGTAACAGGTTCCGCAGCGGGCGAAAGCTTGCTGATTTCGGGAAATGATGCGGTGGTTTTGCAAGCCGCAGGCGAAAACGATACGCTCTTTGGCGCGGGTAAAGGCTCGGATACTCTTGTATCGGCTTCGGGTATGCCCACTTATTACATAGTGGACACCGGAATAGGCGACGATATTGCGCAAGGTTTCAGATTTGGCGCAGGTTCTGACACGGATCAAGTGCTTATTGATAAATCCATCAACTATAAAGCGGACCTCGTAACTGCTTCAAGCGGTATGGTTCAGATAGGCACCGGTAAGGATTTGCTCGAACTTGAAGGCGCGACCGGCAACAGCGCTCTTGTTCGTTACGACTACGGCAACGGCGACCATCAAGGCGTAATTCTCGCGGACGTCTCCGACGGCGGCGGAGAGATTACCTTCAACGAAGTCGCGAACCTCATTGTGGGTCAAGGCGAGAAAACCACCTTAGTTGCGGGAGCGAACGACGATGTAAAAGCGATAAGCGACGATATGCCTGCGGGTATCGGTTGGAACAGCGATTACATTGCTTCCAATGTAAGCGTTGTAGACGCGTCCGCTTCCAACATGGGCGCGGTAAACGGTCAAGACGGCGTTGACAATAAAGTTATAGCTTCGACGGGCGCAAATATCGGAAAAGTATGGATCTGCGGCGGTATAGGCGCAAACTTCACCGACACGGGCAACGATACGCTTGTAGCGTCGGGACAAGGTCACGATGAAATTTTCGTAGGCGCGACGATGGGCAACGACATTATACAAAACGTTGCTTCGAACGATAAAGTAACCTTTGTCAACACAAAGGTATCGGATTACGGCGGGGACATCAACGATGTTATAACGGTAGACGCAGCGAACAACACATTCTCTGCGGTGTTCGACTCCAACGGTAAAACTACCACGATAAAAGGTACTGTTGCGTCGTCAATGAATACGACCACGAATTTAACGTTCCACTTCGACGATGTGGATTATGTATGGAACGGCAGTAAATTAGAACAAGCGTAAAGGCTCTCTAATTTCTCATTTTGTGGCTGTATAATAGAAAAGTGTTTTGCTGTAGCGCCTCCCCTGAAAGGGGAGGGTGACCGCGAAGCGGTGGAGGGGCTCTGTGAACTGCACTAATTCGCCTTTCGCATCACTCGGATTATTACTGTTGAGCCAAAAATTTTACATTTCAAAAGCGTAAAAATTAAGAGCATATTGCGCCATGTCAACCCCGCGGTTATGGAAATTATCAGCCTGCCGGGCTTTGTGCGTGAATATTGGGGAGGAAAAAATCCACTTCGAGATTTTGTTTCGAAGTGGATTTTTCTAAATGTGATAAAGGAGAAACCTTATGAATAGGCGAGAATTTCTGAAATTAATGACCGGCGCGGCGGGATATTTTTTTCTGAACGGCTTTTTTCCGCGCACAACGGAGAGCGCCGCATTAAAAAACGGGTATCATATAATTTTAATCAGCGATTTACATCTTCCTTGGAGAAGTAAAAATTTCCCAGATTCTAAAAAGGGGAAAAAAATATTTTTGCAAAAAGAGAAAATGTTACAAACCATCAAAAAATGGGGCGACGTAAAAGAAGCCGCGTTATTGGGGGATTTTCCCGCCAGATACGGCAACGAAGAAGAATTTCAGTCAGTCGATAAATTCATGGCAAAACTCCCCGTTCCCGGCTACATAGCTATAGGCAATCACGATTACGCGTATAGAGATAAACCCGGTAAAAACAACAAACTTAAACGAGGCAATCATGCGGAAAAAACAGAAAAATTAAACGCGTTTAAAGAACGCTACAAAATGCCCTCACTATACTATGGACGCACAATCGGAAAGTATCGTTTGCTATATCTTGCGCCGGATGCTTGCGGCAGTTTAAACGTAGAACTCTCTAAAAATCAGCTTGAGTGGATACAAGATGAGATTGCAAAAAACGGGCAAAATCCCATGATATTTTTCTGTCACGCGCCTTTAATGGGAACGCTTCCCCAATACAACAAAAAGGTAAACCGACCGCAAACTACGGCGCAACCTGAAGAGCCTCTGCGTCAAATATTACAAAATGCACCAAAGGGCAGTCTTTGGGTATCGGGGCATACTCATACGCCCGTCACAAATCCGGGTTTTGCCGACGATGCGGTCAATCGTTACAACGATAATCTGATAAACATTCACAATCCTACCCTAGACACAAAACGGCTATGCACAAATTCCCTCTATCTTTTCGATGACCGCATCGTTATAAAGACATACGACCATACCAAGGATATGTGGTTGGAGGAACTGAAAAGAGAGTATAAGAATAAATAACTCAATTTTCCCGACGCAAATTGGATATTGTTGGTTTTTCATATTCATACCACCATATTAACAGATAATGCTGTCTGTTCCTCCAATGTCGGCGCGCGGTCAGGAAGCGATGACATTTTTTGTTTTGCTTCCGACATCATATCTTTGGCCTTTTGTACCTCCGCCTCGTCGCACATATTATTTTTAAGACCGTTTTCCAGTTCTTCTATATCTTCCTCCAAAAGTTTGATAGCTATTCGCATATCATCGCGGGTTGCGGCGGCGGCGATAATTCTCTTAATTTTTTCTCCGTTAAACCCTACCCTACCGCTTGAGGATTCCATCGTTACTTCACCTTTTTCGTCAATCGTAATTTTCATTCCTTGAAATCCTACTTTGCCTTGATTTTCTCGTAAAGACTTATCTGCGGCGGATAAATTTTCCAAAAGCGAAGAAAGTTTATCCGAATCTTTTAAGGAATCGCGCAAATATTTTGAGGAAATATTTGCCATGCCGCCTTTTACAACATCGTAATTTTGAAACAAATATTTGGAAAGTTCATTGACATCTGCAAACGAAAGCGAATTTGATTTTTCTTTTTCGGCTTCAAGTTTTGCCTTTCCCTCTTTTGATATTTCAATTTTAGCGGCTTCCCTTCTCCGTTCCAAAAGTTTTTCCTGCTCTTCTTTTAAGCGAGAGGATTTTTTCTTTTTGGAAAAGTTGCCAAGCATCTTGTCGAACCAGCTTTTTTTATCGTTCCTATCTAACGGAGAAACGTGCCGCCGATTGCCGTCGTCGTATTCCGATATGCTCCAACCCCGCAAACCGCCGTCGTCACCTATTATTACTCCATGTGATTTTAATTTGCGACCTCTTGCCCAGTCGGATCCCGACAAATTTGCAACATCATATATAAGAGCTTCATATTCCTCGCGTTTTTCGGGATCTTTTTCCATTTCTTTCAAAATTTTCGGAGATATGGACAGATTGCTTTTCCCCGCGCCCGAAAAAGGTTTTGTTCCTATGGTAATGCTAAGCCCCGGAAATTTTTCCTGCAATTTCGACAAAACACTACTTTTTTCGTTTGAACTTTCCGCCTCTTCTCGCTTTTTACGCTCCGTTTTCGCATATTCGGCCGCTACTTCCGAAACATAACTCGCTCCTATTTTAACCGGCATTGATATCATCTCCTTGTTGAATTCTTACTTTCTTTCTCTCTCTCTTTTTTGTAAAAAAAAAGAGAGAGAGAAAAAACTTTAATAAAAATGTTGTTATTTTTCAGACTGTAGACTTATTATTATTCACGGAACTCTCCCCCTACCCCCTCTAGGAGGGGGGCTTGGTTAGAGACAATATAAAATTTTAGCTCAAAAGTAATAATCCGAGTGCCTCCCTCTTAGAGGGAGGGGGACCGCGAAGCGGTGGAAGGAGAGCCATGAAGAGCACAATATTTATTGATTTGTCTACACTCTGAAAAATGTTGTCATTTTTGTGATACATTTCTTGAAAATAATATCGAAATAGTTCGGTGAAACTTAACGTTTCGGGAGCGAACGACTCGTTTTTAGGTGTGAATGTCGCGGTTTTTCAAAATATCATGCTATGATATAAAGGTGGAGGCGATGCCTTGAAAAACAAAAAATATATTATGCCTTTTTTAACGATATTTTTTCTGCTCGCAATAGACGCTTTTATTGTCGCTCGTTTAGAAGACTCCAAATACCTGACTGATTTCACAAATATTCCAAAATTTACGACAAAGGATATAAACGGAAATATCGTTACCGAGGATATATTTAAAGGCAATTTTACGGTGGTTTGCTTATGGGTGACAAAAGATGCGGAAGGCAGTCGCAAACTTTTATCGGAGCTTTATGATTGGCAAAAAAATTCAGTTAAAACTTTTCAAATTGTGGGTATAGCAGGAGACATCAGAGATAATTCAAGCGAAGAACAAATAGAAAAAGCGCGGCTTATTTGCAAGAATATCGACATATTGCAAATTAAGGTAAACGATGATTTAACCGAGTTATTGACTCCTATCAGAAACGCTCCCACCGTGTTTTTTA
>JAFXOC010000061.1 GCA_017529085.1 Selenomonadaceae bacterium
ACGCGACGAGGGCAGGGAAGAAGGAGAAAAAAAGGGTAAAACAGATATGGTGCTTAAGCTTCTTAAAGCCAAACAACCGCTTTCATTTATAGCTCAGATTTCAAAATTTACAGTTGAACAGATAGCAAAGATAGGTAGGGATAACGGAATTGCGTTGAATTAACCGAAAAACTATACAGGAGCATTTGATTGGGATTTTGAAGCAGAAGGAAACGGAAGTTGTAGTGGGTTAAGTTTGAGGGGGAGATTTTATGTATTTTTATAATTCTCTTATAAACTTCAACGACTTTGGATTATAGCCTAAAATATTTTGCAAAAATTTTAGAAGTACTTTTTCGACTTCTATTAAACAGCTTCCTTTTACGGAAACCGAGGGATTTTCAAAATCCAGCTTCAAAAAATCTTCCGTTAATTTTTTCGCGCCGTCGCTTATTTCTATGTAATCATTTATATCTTCGTGATTTTCGCATAAAAATCCGCCCTCTTTGACGGAAACGCGATAAGCGTCTGCATTGACGCTTATTTTTTTTTCGCAAATAGGGCATACATCGGCTGAAAGAGAAAATCCCGCCTTAAAAAGCAGTTGCCAAGCCGCCGCCACCGCCGTTACTCTTGGATTTCTCTTTTCAAAGCAATCGAAAATTTTAATCGCCAGCTCGAAAACCTCCGGTTCGGCTTGTTTTTCTCCGAAAACCTCGCATAAAATCTCCGCGACAAACATTCCGTAAGCGAAAGTTTCCAAATCTTCGCCAAATTTCTTATATCGCTTCTTTATGCTCGCCTGTTTTAAGGTATCAAGGCTATACCCCTCCGATAAATTCGCCTCTACAACGTGGAACATTTGCAGAGGCGCCGCAAGCGGACTCTTGGGTCGTCTTGCTCCAAACGCTGAGGCTCTCACTTTTCCGTGACTTTTCGTAAACAGCGTTACTATCTTGTCCGTATCTCCGAAATTGACGCTGCCTATTACAATGGCTTCTGTTTCATAATTGTTCATAATTTATTCGCCGGCGACAAACGTTCTTATCGCGCCTTCTTTATCCCGCCAATCCTTTTTCACTTTTACCCAAAGGTCTAAGTAAATCTTGCTCCCAAGCATCGCTTCAATATCTTTTCGCGCCGCCTCGCCGATTTCTTTCAAAAGCGCTCCTTTTTTCCCTATTACGATTCCTTTTTGGCTCTCTCTTTCGACATATATGGTCGCTCTTGTATATACGTCAACCTTCTTGCGTGGCTTCATTTCCTCCACCTCAACCGCTACGGAATGAGGAACCTCGTCTCTTGTGAGCTGCAAGATTTTTTCTCTTATGAGTTCCGCCGCGATAAGCCTTTCCGGCTGATCCGTCACAAAGTCATCTGGATAATACTTTGGTCCTTCCGGCAGATATTTTTTTATTTCTGTCAAAAGCGCTCCTAAATTTTCGCCTTCTTTAGCGGAGATGGGAATTATCGCCTTAAAATCATATAACTTACGATAACTTTCCATTATGGGCAAAAGGTCGTTCTTTTCGACCAAGTCCACTTTATTTATCAGTAAAATTACGGGCTTAGAGGTTTTTTCCAACCTCTCCAATATATATTTTTCTCCCGCGCCGAATTTCTCCGTTGCATCCACTACGAAACAAACCGCATCAACCTCTTTTAACGCGCCCTCAGCCGCTTTTACCATATATTCGCCGAGTTTAT
>JAFXOC010000558.1 GCA_017529085.1 Selenomonadaceae bacterium
AAGTATTTCCATTGTGGCGATTTGTATGCACGCTTATTTTATGAGACGGTTGAAGAAGGTTGCGCTTAATGTGGAGGAAATCGGAAATACGCTTTTGGAAGTAAGCGGTAAAAAAGACGAGGGCGAAAAATCATGATAAAACTGAAAAAACGGGGCGAAGAAACCACGGGGCTTATGCTTAGTCCCATGATAGACATGATATTTTTGCTGCTTATTTTCTTTATCGTAAGCGCCATGTATATGACGGAATCCAACGCAATACAGGTGAAGCTGCCAAAATCCGCGACGGGCGCATTGCAGAATACGGAACTTTTTAACGTAACGGTAAAAGAGGACGGCTCGTATTGGTTGCAAAATGCCGCGGTGGACGAAAGGGCTTTGATAAATCGGATAAAAGAGGGAGCAAGGGAAGATAAAAATTTTGCGGTGATAATAAGAGCGGACGAGAGGGCGCCTTACGGCTATGTGATACGATTACTCGACATATTGAAGAAAGAGGGAGTACATAAGGTGTCGCTTGCCACAGATAGGGGGAAAACGCCTTGAACGGGCGGGGGTTAAAAAGTTTCGGGGTTTCCGTCGCGGCGCATATTTTCCTGTTTGTCGTATTGGGGATAGCGGCGATAAATATGTTGGAAACGGAAGAGGACGAAAAAATCTACGAGGTTTCGCTGATGGATTTTTCTGCGCCTTCTTCCGTTGAGGCGGTATCGGAAGCAACGGAAGCAAGCGTTTCAGAGGTTGCGGAAGAAACTGAGATGCAAGAGGACGAAGCTCCAACGGATAATGCAACGCCTATGACCCGCAGAAAAACGATAACTCCCGTAAAAACAACGCCGAAGAAATCTCAATCGACATCGCAATCGCAAAGTCAAAATACAAGTCAAAGCGCAAGCCAAGACGCAAACAACAACGATAGCGGCAGCGCAGCGGAAGAACCCGAGCAGGGCGAATCAACGCAAGAAGAATTTTCGCCGCCGCCCGTAACCAACTCCATAGTGTCCCCCGCCACTCCGCCTTCCGTTATATCCGCAGCCGCGCCCGAATATCCGTATTCGGCGCAACAAAACGGCGACGAAGGAACGGTTGTGGTGAGAATACTGCTCAATAAATCCGGCGGCATAGACGAAGTTACGGTATCAGAGTCCTCGGGGCACGGCTCGCTGGACAGAGCCGCAGTAAACGCTGCAAGGAGAATGAGGTTCAGTCCCGGACTCGACGAATATGGACGGCCTGTCAGATGTTATGTGTATAAGCCTTTTAGATTTGCGTTGCAGTAAACGAAGGAGGAGAGTATGAGAAAGTTTAATTTATTGTGTTTTGCGTTGTTTTTAATCGTTCAATGCTTGTCCGTATCAATTGTTTCGGCAAATTTAAAAGAATATTACACTCTTGAAAAAGTTGTGGTTTATAGCAGACACAATATGCGCGCCCCGCTTAACATAACGCCGGATTTGCTCTTGTATAAGGTTACTCCTCACACTTGGTTTACTTGGTCGGATAAATCCGGCGAGCTTACGTCAAAAGGTGGCGAACTTGAAACCTTGATGGGGCAGTATTTTAGAAAATGGCTTGAAGCCGAAAAATTAATCCCCGAAAATTATGTTCCCCAAAAAGACGAAACGAGATTTTACGCTAATTCCGCGCAGCGAACAATCGCCACCGCAAAGTATTTTTCGGCGGGATTTCTTCCCATCGCCAACGTTGAGGTTGAAAGGCATTTGGCTTTAAACCGGATGGATAGCGTATTTGTTTTTGATTCGGGAACTTTTCCTTTAACGGCCGAGTTTCAAGAGCAAGTGCAAAGGGATATAAGTAAAATGGGCGGAACCTCAAAGTTAGGTGAGAGCGTAGCGGACGGCGTGGCGTTGGTTGAAGATATTTTGGATTTTAAAAATTCGATTTACGCAAAGGAAAATAATCTTAAAACTTTCCATAAAAAAAATGAACCTGATTTAATAATGGGATCTGACTTACTTAATCAATTAATAATTTCTAATATGGCTTTAAATAATCGTAATATTCCGTATCTTGGGATATATTCAGCTTGTGCATCAAGT
>JAFXOC010000559.1 GCA_017529085.1 Selenomonadaceae bacterium
CTTTTCCACTTCGTCAGCCACCTTTCTTGCAAAATCACCTTTCAACAAGCATCACCTATTCTCTAAACGCCACATACAACCTTTCGCAAAACCAAGCGCACCACATTAAGACTGCGCCTAAGACGCCGCCCAAGGCGAGTCCGCCGACTCCGCGCCAGAGGCTCATCATAAACGGGGTCCTCATGTGGGCGAAAGTTTCCGCCATGGAGCCCATGCCTACCGTGGCTATTACTGCGAGCGCAAAGAATATGCTTGTCGAATATTTTCTGCCCCATGCGAGAACCGAGAGCATGAAAGCGGGATGACCTATAAAGAGTTCTTTTGAACGAGGTCTTGCGTAGAAGGTTTCTTCCAAGAACGCGCGAAGTTTCAGTTCAAGCCCCGGCACCGGCATTCCTAAGGTGTGGCCGCTTCTTGCGATGAAGATGAGCGCCGCCGCTAAGACTACGCCCGCGATAAGCAGGGTCTTTACCTTCACTGTCAGTTCCAAGAAGGCTTTTAGTTGTTCCCATAACCCTTCTTTGCCGTCGAAAACGGAAAATCTGGATAAAAAGGCGAGCGATACCAATATTAAAGGAAGTATAAAGGTAAGTTTTATGCCCCTGAATATTTCAAATTCCAAGAAGTATTCAACGTCTGAGAGCGCGCCCGAAAGGAAAGTCGCGCCCATCATGGAGAAACAGCCCGCAAATACTATGGCGAACGCTCCGACTATGATTAACTTTATAACCCCAAGTTTTTTATCGGCAAATTCGCGGCTTAGGTCTAGTAGGGCGATAATTCCCAAAACGGGGAACGTGTTCGCCGCCAAAAACGCCGCCAGCGTCCTCACTTTTGCGCCGTGTCCCATCAAAACGGGAATGGCGAAGATTAAAGCCAAAACGCCGAAAGCCGCGAGCAACAACCGTTGTTTGCGGTTCACGCGGGAGAGGATAAGGGAGAAGACCAAGAGCGCCCCCGCCGCAACGCCGATTACCACCAAGGCGCGAAGATATTTGCTCGGGTAATAATTCTCATAAGTCCCCGCTTTGCCGAAGACGTAGCCTTTTTCTTTCAAAATTTTCGCCGTGCGCTCGAAATAGTCGAAGTTCGTTTCAAGGAGGCTCATATTAGGCGCGGGCGTTTCAAATATGCGAAGATGGTTTATACGAATGTTGCGCTCCTTGTCCGTGTTCGCCCAACGCTCCACCGCCGTCGCTATCTTTATCTTCGCCATCTCGTCCCTTGGTATGGAATAGAGCCGCGCTATCTTGTCATAACCCACGCCTTTTGAAATTTCAGCCAACCCTTCTTGAGGATAGAATTTAAGCTGCGTTACGCCTTCGATAAGCCCCAAAGTATAACCGCGAGCCTTAAATTCTTCTATGGTCGCATCGGTCGCCTTGTTCGCGCCGAGCATCTCTTTGCCGGCGAAAACCACCTCCGAAACTTCGATGCCGTCAAGTCGTTTCATGGCGGCTCTTACCGTATCTTCCGTAACGCCTAAGTAATTGCTCGGTCTGGGCATTACATAAAACCCCGCCGCATTAACGGCGCGCATCTCGTCGGTGGGAAGTCCCAGGTTCATCTTTATAAGGCTTTCGTAATGCGCCTTGACTTCTAAAACCTCTTTATCCCCCACCGTATGAGAAATAACCCGCTCGTTTCCGAGGCGCAGCAATAAGTCTTCCTTAGTCTCATCAAAAACGCCGTCGTCCTTGCCCATAACGTAAACATTGGTGCCGACGACGTTGCCGTCTTCCACGAAACGCTGCCAATCGCGGTCCGAAAGCGCGCCGCTCTCGTAGTTCTTCAAAATGTCCGCGCCCAATACCGCCGTTATTTTGCCGTTGTCTTTAAACTTTTTAAACGTGGTTTCATATACCGCAAGAGAGGTGAAACCCACGTCCTTAGCGCGTTTTAACACTTCTTCGCGACTGACTCCTTCACGGTCTGCAAGTTCCAACAAGGCTTCGTAGTCTATGGCGAGGTCTACGGTCTTGTTGGCGTTCTCCACAAGGGTTCTCTGATAAGATATGTACGCGGAAGCGACAAAACCTATCAACACAAAGAGCAGCAATATTTTATTGTATACGAATCTATTCATGCTTCCTACCCGCCTCGATAAAGACCTTGCCCTCAGCCATATTCACATCGGTAAATTCCGCGTTAAAGGGAAGTTTGCCGCGCCTTACGAGAGTCACGTCCGAAAAAAGGCTGTCCAGTTTAACCGTACCCACAAGGGAATTTTTCACGTTCAGCCTTGAGAGCTTAAACATCAGCACTCCGTCCTCGACGACGACCCGTCCCGCAAGCTCGGCTTCCGCTTGTTGTCCGAAAAGTTTCAACACCGCCGTAGCCGCAACTTCTTCGGGCGTTATCTTTACTTCTAAATCTTTAAATTTATCGTCCCTATTTATAATTTCCTTCAAATTAAGCTCCGTCAAAACGCCTTTAAATCGAACGTCTTTCGGAGTCCCCATCACAAGCTGCCCCTTGGTGGCAAGTGTCAAAATATCAACGGTCAGCCCTTCGCCTTCCGTGGAAATCTCCTCGAAATACACGTTCCCAATCTTAGCCCCGTGCGCCAAAGCCTTGAACTTATCCGCCTGCCCGAAGGTCACAAGAGCGTTCGGCGTTGACGAAAAATTCACTACCACGTCATGAGTCGCCAGCCTTTCCGACAGCCTAGTCTTAACCGTGTTTTCCACCAATACGGGAAATACAAACTGTATGAGCGCCCCAAGCGCAAAAAGTATAATTATTAAGAGCGTCCCAAGTTTCTTCACTCAATCATCGCCTTAGTTTTTGTTAAAGAGATAAGTTCTTACTTTTCTTTCTTCTCTTTTTTTGTAATAAAAGTGAAGAAAGAAAAGTAACAAAAGAAAGAAGAGAAAAAAACTTTATTAATGGGTTTAGCGAAAAGTGAAAGTTTGAGTTTAAAATGTGGATCTACGTTTGTTAAAGTTTTTTCTTTCTCTTTTTTCTTTGCTTCTTTCTTTTTTCTCTTTCTTTTTTACAAAAAAGAAAGAGAAAAAAGAAAGAAGGAACTCAAACTAATTTGTTAGCTCTAGCCGAGAGGTAGGCGCGGATGAAGGGGTCAAGAGCGCCGTCCATTACTGCGTCGACGTTGCCGGTTTCTTCGCTTGTGCGGTGGTCTTTGACCATTGTATAGGGTTGGAAGACGTAGGAGCGGATTTGACTGCCCCATTCGATTTTCTGTTGGTCGCCTTCGAGTTTGGCGATTTCGGCCTCTTTCTTTTCCTGTTCGAGTTTAAAGAGTTTGGCGCGAAGCATTTTTAAGCATTGCTCGCGGTTTTGGAGTTGGGAGCGTTCGTTTTGGCATTGTACCACGATACCCGTGGGTTCGTGTGTCATGCGAACGGCGGAGGAGGTTTTGTTGATGTGCTGACCGCCCGCGCCGCTTGCGCGGTAGGTGTCAACCCGAACGTCCGCCATGTTGATGGGGACTTCCACCGCGTCGTCGATTTCGGGCATAACGTCGCAAGCGGAAAAAGAGGTGTGACGACGGGCGTTTGAGTCGAAAGGAGAAATGCGCACCAAGCGATGAACGCCTTTTTCGCTTTTAAGATAGCCGTAGGCGTTGTGTCCTTTTATAAAAAGGGTGACGCTTTTAACGCCGGCTTCGTCGCCGGGGAGCATATCTTCCGTTTCAACGGTGAACCCGTGGCTTTCCGCCCAACGGCAGTACATACGAAGGAGCATCTGCGTCCAGTCCTGCGCTTCCGTGCCGCCCGCGCCCGCGTGAAGTTCGAGATAGGCGTTGTTCTTGTCGTAAGGTTCGGATAAGAGAATTTCAAGTTTAAGATTCTCAACGCCTTCTTCAATTTCGTCGAGTTCGGTTTTGATGTCGGAAGAAGCCGATTCGTCGCCTTCTTCCAAGGCAAGTTCCAAGAGCGTCGCCGCGTCGTCGAATTTGGTTTTGAGGGATTTATATTTGTCAACCCCCGCTTTTAAATCGGAAAGTTCCTGATTGATTTGTTGCGCTTGTTCCGCATTATCCCAAAAGGTAGGCTCTCCCATTTTGTATTCAAGTTCGGCGATTTTTTCGGATTTTCGTTCTATATCCAAGGATGTTTCCATCTCGGAGAGTTTTTTCTCCAAAGCGGAAACTCTTCCTTTATAGTCGTCAAGCATACGGTCACTTCCTAAAATTCATTTTAACGTTTCCCCGCCCCTTTAAGGCGTGGAAACATCGATAAAATCAAACGTTTTTGAGGTTATCTAAAATTCAAACAAATTTTTTTTATTTTATCATAAGAAAAGGTATTTTGGCAATGAAAAATGAAAAATGAACACGGTTTTGTCATTTCATATTTTTATGAACCGACCATAATAAAAAA
>JAFXOC010000560.1 GCA_017529085.1 Selenomonadaceae bacterium
ACCGCCCTTGCGCTCATATTTCGAAACTTAGCGGGGGAATTTTTAAAGGTGGGGTATCTGTATACCATCGCCGGATTTGACGTGTATTTGGGCGAGATACTGGCGGAAATTCTCGCCATGGTGGTGTTCAGCAGGCTCGCCTCAAGACATAAGAAACTTGCCGTAAAGGTGCAAACGTTTATGGCGATTTTTATGATGTTCGGCATTACAGTCGGACTTATTGTAGCGGTAAACGCCAACGGAATTGAACTTTTTACGCAAACTCCCCATTTTGCCATAGATAAGCCCATCCCCATAGGCATACTTGGAATAGTGGCGCTTGCGCCTTGGGCGTTTGCGGGGTTTGAGTCCATTTCAAATTCCGTGGAAGAGTTTAAGTTTAATGTTTCAAAAAGTTTTAAAGTAATGGCTGCTGCGGTAATGGCGGCGATTTTCGCTTATATCGCGTTGTCTTTTGTGGCAATCTCCGCCATTCCCTACGCTTACGGCTCGTGGCTCTCGTATCTTAACAACTTGGACGGTATGCGCGGGCTTTACGCTTTGCCTATTTTTCACGCAGTGGATAAGCATTTAGGCTCAGGCGGTCTCATTCTCTTGGGCGTAACCTTGTTTTGCGGCGCAATGACGGGGCTTTTGGGCAACACCATAGCCGCCTCAAGGCTCCTTTACGCTATGGCTAGGGACAACCTTTTGCCAAAGCGTTTTATGCATCTTACAAATGAAGGCGCTCCAAACATTACGATATTGATGATATTATTGGTGTCTGTTCCGGTGCTCTTTTTGGGAAGAAGCGCCATAAGCTGGATAATCGACGTAAACAGCATAGGCGCAACCATAGCTTACGCATATACATCCGCTGCGGCTTACGCCACGGCGAAAAGGGAAAACAACAAAGCCGTCAAAATCACGGGCGGCGTCGGGTTTCTTATTTCGGCGTTCTTCTTTTTGTATTTTATGGTGCCTTGGTCCTCTTCCATCGCCAATCTTGCGCCGGAAAGCTACCTTATAATAATAGCTTGGTCTATAGTGGGATTCGCATTTTTTCGCTATATCTACAAAAGGGATATGGCAAGGCGTTTCGGCAAATCCACCGTTGTGTGGATAATCCTGCTTTCCATGATATTCTTTACATCTCTGCTTTGGATGAGGGAATCCATAAAAACGACCATTCACGAGACTTTGGTGGTGCTAAACGACCATCACATTAAAGAATTAAAAGAACGCGGCATCAACATGAATAAGCTCCTTGAACATGAGCATAAAGTCTTCCTTCAAAACAATCTTGACAGGATGGAACACTCTCTTTCCTTCCACAACATAGTACAATTAATAATTATGATAATGTCGCTTTACATCATGTTCACCATATACAACATGATGATGGCGCGTGAAAAATCCGTGGAAATCGAAAAGACCCTTATGGAAAAGGAAGCCGTGTCCAAGAGCACGTTCTTCTTCAACATGAGCCACGATATAAGAACCCCCATGAACGCCATAGTGGGTTATGTAAATTTGATGAAGAAAGAGGAAATAAGCGACAAGACCGCCGACTACCTGAATAAGATAGAGATGGCAAGCGATCACCTCTTGTCCCTCATAAACGATATTCTTGAGCTTTCCCGCATTGAAAACGGGAAATTCAACCTTGAAATCGAGGATACCAACATAAAAGATACGGTGCTTTCCATGAAAGACCTTTTCATTAACCAGATGGAGGAAAAGGGGCTTAAATTCGAGATAAAAATCGACATAAGACAGGAATGGGTGGAGGCGGACGCGAAAGGCATATCAAGGGTGCTCTTAAACCTTATCGGCAACGCATATAAGTTTACGGAAAAAGGCTTTGTGCGCGTCACCATGCGAGAGCTTGAGAAAGATGAATACGAAGCGAGAACCAGAATTTTATCCGGCAGGAAATCGGACGAAACCGAGCTGAAAGAAAACCTCGCCTATTATGAAATCAGGGTGATAGATTCCGGTATCGGCATGAGCGATGCGTTTGCCGCGACAGTCTTTGAAGCTTACTCAAGAGAACGCTCGGCGTCCGAAATCCAAGGCACTGGGCTTGGCATGAGCATAACCAAATCCGTTATAGACCTTATGGGCGGCTCTATACGAGTCGAATCCAAAAAGGGCAAAGGCTCCGCCTTCATTATAAACCTGGCTTTCCCGATAGCGCAAAATCCCCATGAGTCCGAAACCATCGAAGAATTCGACGAAACGAGGAACGAAGTGGATTTAAGCAATCTTCACGTTCTTTTAGTCGAAGACGTGGAGATGAATCGGGAGATAGCCGCCATGATTTTATCCGAATACGGCATGAAGGTAGACTTTGCGGAAAACGGCAAGATAGCCCTTGAAAAGGTGATACTTTCCGAAAATGCGCCATACGACCTAATTCTGATGGATATTCAGATGCCGATAATGAACGGCTACGACTCGACCAAAGCCATTCGCCGCCTAAAGGACGAGCGTTTAAACAGCATCCCCATCATAGCGATGACGGCGAACGCTTTCCAAGAGGACGTGGAAAACGCCAAAAAAGCGGGCATGAATATGCACGTTGCAAAGCCGCTGGACGTGCCGAAATTGATGGAGGCGATTAAGAGCGTGGTGAAAAAGTAAAAAAATAAATTTTTATTGCAGACTGTAGACAAATCAATAAATATTGTGCTCTTCACGGCTCTCCTTCCACCGCTTCGCGGTCCCCCTCCCTCTAAGAGGGAGGCACTCTGATTATTACTTTTGAGCCAAAATTTTATA
>JAFXOC010000561.1 GCA_017529085.1 Selenomonadaceae bacterium
AATTTTTGGAATGACAGTTCCGACAGGCGGCGGAAAAACAATTTCTTCAATGGCTTTCGCATTAAATCATGCAATAACACATGATAAAAAAAGAATCATTTATGTTATTCCGTATACAAGTATCATAGAGCAAAACGCCGGAGTTTTTCGCGATATTTTCGGAGCCGAATCCGTTGTGGAACATCATTCTAACGTATCTTACGATTTCGATGAAAATATGGATTTTGAGGATTATAAAATATTGGAGAGGGCAAGGCTGGCAACCGAAAATTGGGATGCGCCGATTATAGTTACTACCAATGTTCAATTTTTTGAGTCCTTGTTTGCTTGTAAATCCTCTAAATGTAGAAAACTCCATAATATTGCAAATAGCGTGGTCGTGTTCGACGAGGCGCAAATGCTGCCTACCGGCAATATTTTACCTTGCGTTCACGCAATTGCCGAACTTGTTAATGTTTATAAAATGACGGCTGTGCTTTGTACTGCGACGCAGCCTTCGTTGGACGATATTTTTTATAAGGTTTCCAATAATACCGTTACGGAGATTTGTTCGAATATTAAGGGAAATTACGATTTCTTTAAACGCAATCGTATAGAAGTATTGAAAGCAAAGTTATCGCTTTTGGATATGGCGGACAATTTGAAAACAGATAGGCAGGCGCTTTGTATTGTAAATTCCAAAAAGGCTGCGGGAGAAATATATCAATCTCTTTCTGAAGAAAAAAATGTCTTTTACTTGTCCACCAATTTATGCGCTAAACACAGAAGCAACGTGATAGGACAAATAAAACGGTTGCTTAAGAATAATGAGGAATGTATAGTCGTTTCAACGTCTTTAATTGAAGCGGGGGTAGATATTGATTTTCCGAAAATTTATCGCGAATTATCGGGACTTGATAGTATTGTTCAAGCAGCGGGACGTTGTAACAGAGAGGGAAAGTTCGATGTGAATGAAAGTTTTGTTTACGTGTTTGAGTGGGAGAATAAGGAACTTCAATACAAGGGAAACGACTTAAGCCCGCGTATTGATGCGACCGAATATGTCATGGATAATAATTATGACGGTTTGGATGATCCGGAAGCGATCAAATGTTATTTCGATTATCTGCATAAATTTCAAGGCGGTGGGTTGGATAAAAATAATATTATTAAATTAACGGATGACAAGCCTTGTTATTTTAAGGAGTTTGACAAGGAATTTGTTATGATAGAAGATGCGACATGGCCGGTGTTTATTCCGTTTGACGATAAAGGAGAGGAATTGTTGGAAGAAATAAAAGCCGGTGAGATTACAAGAGGCGTAATGAGAAAAGCTGGCGCGTATTTGGTAAATGTGTATAAAGATAAATTCGATAAAATGCTTGCGGCGCATCATGTAGAATACGCCAACACCGAAGATAAAGGTTTTGCGTATCTGTGCGACGAGCGATATTATGATGAAAATTTAGGTTTATTACAGGATGTTAAGGAAGGAGAAGGGATATTTTTGTAGAATCTGTATATAAAAAAGCGAATAGGAGGTATAGAATATGGAAAACCGCAGATTTGGATTTAGGGTGGATATAAAAGGAGAATATGCTCTTTTTACACGCCCCGAGATGAAGGTGGAGCGGGTGAGTTACGATTGCATGACACCTTCTGCGGCCAGAGGAATACTTGAAGCCATTTACTGGCATAGAGGACTTCATTATAAGATAGATAGAATTTATGTTTTAAATCCCGTTAAATTTGCGAACATAAGGCGAAACGAGGTCACATCAAAAATTTCTGCATCTCTTCTTTTGGATGCGGCTAAAAGCGGCAAAGGCAATCTTTATATTGCAACTCAAAAAGATATTGCTCAACGAGCTTCAATGGTTTTAAAAGATGTGCATTATATTGTTGATGCGCATTTTGTTATGAAGGCTGATGAGATAAACATTACGGATAACGAAGCGAAATTTGCGGAAATTTTCAGACGAAGGCT
>JAFXOC010000562.1 GCA_017529085.1 Selenomonadaceae bacterium
AGTGCAGGGTCGATATATACGCCCCGGAGAGCAGTATGCGCTGCCTTTCCAAGAGGGCTATTGTCTTTTCGTCCGTTTCCGTTTCAAGCTTATCTAAGATTGCCTTTTCGATTCTGCCTCGCATTTCATCCGCCGCCGCATGGGTAAACGTGATGGCTAGGATTTCGTCAACGTTCGCCGCGCCGTCCAAGACTTTTCTAACTATTCGGTTTACCAATACGGCGGTTTTCCCGGAACCTGCCGCCGCCGCAACCAGCAAATGTTTGTTCTCGGTATCTATCGCCTGCTGCTGTTCACTCGTCCACGCCATCTTCGCCTATTGCCTCCCGTATCTTTTCATAAATTTCATCTTCGGGTAATTTTTTTAGCTCCCTATATTCAAAACCTTCGATTTTTGGGTCGAAACCGCAGAATATTTTGTATGGGCAAAATACGCAGGGTTCTTTATCGCCTAGTTTATAAGGCGCTCTTTCGATATTTCCCGTCAAAACGGATTCTGCCGTGTCTTTCAAAAGATTGTCGATATAGCTTAAAAGCGCCGCAAATTCTTCCTTTGTCTTGACGTTTCCCCTGTCGGAGGAATAAACTTCCGAATTTCTCGTCAATCGTATCTTCAGAAAATGCAAGGTTTCGTCTATAAGCCTGATAACTTCTTCGTCCGCCAATATCCAACCCGGCATTTTCAGTTTCTTCTCTATTTTTTCTCTCGCCTGTTCCTTTGAAAGCGGCGCGCTTTCAGTAAGCATGGGATAGCGCAGGAAGAAATACAACATTCCAGCGGGTATGCGCTTTTCCTTATCCTGCTCCATCATATTTTTAGCGGCTAAAAGATAAGTAAGGAGCTGCATTTTCAAGCCGTAATATACTTCCAGTAGGTTTATGGCAACGTCTCCCGTTTTGTAGTCGATGACGAGAAAATATTTGCCGTCCCCCGAAAAATCTATGCGGTCAATCTGCCCCACAACTTCAAGCTCCGTCTTTTTATCCAGTCGATAGTTAAGGGGATTGCTCCTGCCGCCCCCGAAAGCTTTTTCGTACAATGCGGGGTGAAATTTGCTGACCTTATCCAACGCGATTAAACGCGCGATACTGCGTTTGGCGAGGATTTCTATACGGGATTTTTGATGGCGGTATCCTGCGCTGCTTAACAATATGTTGCCCCGAAGTTTTGGTATGATTTCTTCTAAAATTTGGTTTAAAATCTCCTCAATTTCAGCATCTTCAACGTCCGCCCAACGCTTTTCTTCGATTTTCAGTTTTTCCCCAAAGGCTCTAAGGGCGCTGTGAAGAAGATTTCCAAGGTCCAGGGCGTGAAAGTCAAAGGTTTCCTCCTCTCTTAAACGAAGCCCGTAGCGGGCGAAATGTTGGAAAGGGCAACTCCTGAAACTTTCAAATCTCGTTACGCTGCCTCTGATTTTGCCGTTTTTGACAAAGAGATCACGGGTAAGTTCTTCCGATAAATTCTCCGTCTTTCCCGTCTTAAACAGTCCCGAAACGGCGACTTCTCCGATTGAAGCGATTTCATCCGATTGAGAGAGATAATTGTAAACGTCCGCCCACCACGCTTCAATCGTCCCCCCCTCCCGCTTTTTCCTTAACGCGGCCACAAGCCCCGACAATGCGGCTCTTTGATGGGGGATTTTTAATTTTTCCTCTTTCGTAAGATTTTGCTCATCATTCTCCGTAATCGCAGAATCAACGGCGAAGAAAAGGGTTTCGGCTGTTGGGACAAGTTTTTTCAATCTAAACATAAGCGGTGCGGGGGATAATGATTTACCCTCGCCGTTTGACAGGGCGTAAGACACCCATAAATTCTCCCTAGGCTCGTTAAAGGCGCGGTACAAGAGATAGCTTTCCGCCAAATTGCCGTCTTTGGAGCCGGAGGCGATTTCTTTCCCCGTATCCTTAATCTTTAGCCTGTCCGCATCTGAAAAGAAGCCGCTCTCTTTAATATGACGTGGCATTACTCCGTCGTTTGCGCCCAATATATATATTGCTTTGGCGTTAAACAGGCTGTTCTGGTTAAATGAAGCTACGGTTACTTCGTCAATCCCCGGAGGTATTAAGGACATTTGAAGAGCTAACAGACCTTCTTCCAAAAGTTCCCCATAAGGCTTTATCCCCAATTTTTCGTCGCCGGATACTTCAACCATTTGGTCAAAAAGCGTCATCACGTCTTGCCAAACTTTTTTATTGAGAGCCGCCGCTTCTAAGCGTCCTTCGCCTTCGGCTATGCGTTTCCACTCAAGCAGCCTTTCTTCCGCATTCTCCCTGATTAAAAATTCATAAAGCGCGGTTGTCTTATCTCGAACGGTTTTAGCTTCTTTCAGCGAGTCCTTTAATTCAAAGAGGGGTTTTAACGCTTCCCGTCTGATAAAATTTATCTCCTCCAGCAGTTTTTTATCCGCTTCCGTGATTGAACCGTCGCCATCTAACGGCGTTTTCCTGTAAGTCCAATCCTCTTTC
>JAFXOC010000563.1 GCA_017529085.1 Selenomonadaceae bacterium
GATGTCCGAGAGACGGAAGATTTTAACTCCCGCCTCTATCCGGTATGGACACCTCCTAAGAGGGTAGGTGACATATATTCTTGTTATATTATTTAGAATAACGTTTAACGAAATCTTCTATTCTTGCCAAAGCTTCGGAAATTTTGTCGATAGCGGTTGCGTACGAACAGCGGACGTGACCTTCACCGCATTCACCGAAAGCGCTGCCGGGAACCAACGCTACATGTTCTTTTTCAAGAAGTTTTTCAGCAAATTCGTCTGAAGTCATTCCCGTAGGCGAAATATTTGGGAAAATATAAAATGCGCCTTTTGGCTCAAAAGTGGGAAGTCCCATTTTTGTCAAACCGTCGTAGATAAGGTGACGACGGCGGTCATATTCCGCCACCATCTTTTTCATGTACTTTTCGCCGCGACGTAATGCCTCTATTGCGGCAACTTGCGCAGTAATAGGTGCGCAGAGCATCGTATATTGATGAATTTTTGTCATGGCTGCGGTAATGGTGGGATTGGCAAGAGAATATCCGATACGCCAGCCCGTCATGGCGTAAGCTTTGGAAAAACCGTTCAGTAAAATAGTCCGTTCCTGCATTTTCGGCAGAGAAGAAAACGCAACGTGTTCTTGATCGCCGTACGAAAGGTCTCCGTATATCTCGTCGGATATTACTATTAAATCGTGTTGTTCGGCAAAATCCGCAATCGCTAAAAGGTCTTTGCGGCTCATAACTGCACCGGTCGGATTGTTGGGATAACCGATTAAAAGGACTTTTGTCTTATCGGTTACATAAGGTTCAAGTTCTGCGGGAGTGATGCGAAATTCATTTTCGATTTTCGCCGCCACCGGAACCGCCACGCCGCCCGCCAATGTAGCGCAAGCTGCGTAAGAAACATAGCAAGGCTCGGGAATTAAAACTTCATCGCCGGGCTTAACCACGGCTCTTAACGCTATGTCAAGAGCTTCGGATACGCCCACCGTTACTAAAATATCCGTGGCGGGGTCGTATGAAATGTTAAATTTTTTTTCGTAATGTTTTGCTATTTCTTCGCGCAGTTCCATCATACCGCGATTTGCCGTATAGGAGGTATATCCTCTTTCAAGCCCGTACACGCAGGATTCTCTTATCGACCAAGGGGTAACGAAATCCGGCTCGCCGACGCCTAATGAGATAACGTCTTCCATACTCGCGGCAATATCGAAAAATTTTCTGATACCCGAGGGTTTAATAGCGTTTACGCCGGGCGAAAGCCTATCTTTCCAATTTTTGCTCTCATTCATGGCGACACCACCAATCTGCGATCGCGTTCTTTGTCAGTCATAAGCACCCCGTCTTTTTTGTACGGTTTCAACATAAAATGACTGCGGGTTGCCGTCACGCCTTCTATCGTAGAAAGACGAGTAGCTACGAAGTTCGCCACTTCTTTTAAGGATTGACCTTCAATAATAACCAAAAGATCAAAAGAGCCGCTCATAAGGTATACGGTTCTTACCTCGTCAAAACGGTAAATTCGTTCGGCTATTGCGTCAAAGCCTACCTCGCGTTCAGGGGTCAGGTTGATTTCGATAATGGCGGTAACGGTATCGTCACCGAATTTTTCCCAGTTGATAAGGGCGTTGTAAGATAAAATAATCTTGTCTTTCTCAAGTTTTTTTATTGACTGCTCAACTTCGTATTCGCTTTTTCCAAGCATGGCGGCAAGTTCCGACACGGGTCTTCTTGCATCGTGCTCCAAAAGTTCCAACAGTTCGCGCATAAAAATTCTCCCTTCATAATCGTTTTCAGATTTTTTGCAAGAATAATAATATCACAAAAAAAAAGTTTCCGCAATGAGACTCCTTCTGATTTTTCCTTTTGTTTTGCATAAACATAAAAAACAATTTCAAATTTCCATAAAAAATAATCCAAATTCTATTATATTGTTTTTTTCTCCGTTTTAACTTATAATTACAAGAAATATTAAACGCAAAAAAAGGGGGCGCATAAATATGAAACAGCATTATATAATGCCGGTTGGCGTAGATGATTTTAAGAGAGTGCGGGAAGAATATTATTATGTGGATAAGACGGATTTTGTAAAATCTCTTATAGACGCTCACAGTCAAGCGACTTTGATTACAAGACCGAGACGTTTCGGAAAAACGCTCGCCTTAAGTATGCTTTATTATTTTTTTACGATGGAAAACGCGAAGGAAAACCGCGCTCTTTTTGAAGGCACCGCTGTCGAAAAAGC
>JAFXOC010000564.1 GCA_017529085.1 Selenomonadaceae bacterium
CGTGCATTTCTTTCAGGTGATAAGACAAATCCTCGTCCGATGCCCTAGCCTCTTTCATAAGCCGCTCAAAGCGATTGACATGACTTCCCATCCTCTCTATCGCTTCCGTACTCGCCTTATCCATTTCCCGTTGCAATGACTCAAGAGAAACGGCTAGATTTTTCGCCGCTTCCCCTCCTCCATTTTTGCCTCCTTGATAACGGGCAAAAAGTAAAAGAGCCACTCCTATAAAAATGAGCAGCCCCATAATTTCAACTACCATATAAAGCACACGCCCTTATGCCCTTACTAAAACGAAATATCCAAATGACGACCGCGGGAAGGATCTACCGCAAATTTTTCTTCTTCCGCTTCTTCTTCCTTTGCCGCCATTCTCCTTCTCATTCCCCTATAGGAGCCGCGATTTTGCCTTTCCGGATCGTCTTTAACCTTGCCGTCTTCAAGATTATCCTTTTCCCGCACCTGCTGTTGTTTTAACTCGGCGTCGCGCTTTTGCTCTAAAGTCTCAAAACTCTGTTGAAGCGCCCCCGCCTGATTCATATTATGCTGAATCTGTCCCACTTCCGTAGAATGAGGGACAACCATCTGCAAACTCATTGGCGTAACATCCATAACAAAGCGCCTCCTCAATCAATAAGGTTCGGTGACAACCGTCTCTTCATTCAAGGTAAGAGTACAATGTTTTGATTCCGTTAAAAATTGCTTCTGAACATTATTTATAGAAACCCGAACTCCCGGATAAATTGTATCCGACACCTTAATCTTGCCGTGCCTCATTTCTGCCAATTCCGCTTCAAGTTTCTTTATAGTCTGCTCATCGCGTCGAATTTGCCCGGCTAACGGGAATTGCGAACGAGTCAATTGATTTATCTGCTCCAACCTATCCTCAGAGAGCTTACCAATATCCATTTTGCTTAATGTCGTAAGCATTTGAGTTACCTGTTGCAAACGCTTCTTATTTTCCTTATAACGCGTTACTGTCTCCTTATACTGCCCTTGCAAGCTGGGATCAATACCAACGGAAACCCGAGTTATAACATGAGCGGGATTTCCGAGACATACCGCGCGAACCTCTTCGCCGGATTCCGCCTTGCCTCCTACAAACTGACCCTTTTTTCCTTCCAATATGATTTTCTTTCCCGCGCGAAGCGAGGTGTGAAGCACCACATCGGAGATGTAAATATCGCGCCTAGCCTCTATATCCGCGCTTTCGGCAAAAGCTATACGCACATCTTCCTGCGCCTTTATGCGAGCGCGATTCATGCCATTCACGCCGCCTTTAATAAAGACGTTGCGTCCCTCCACAATGGCGCCGTTTACCATACCGGAAATATCAATATCGCCCGTAGCTTTTACTACAAAGCCTTGCTCCACGTTGCCTTTTATCTCGACGCTTCCCGTAAAATCTATGCTTCCGGTGCTTACGTTTATTCCGTTGTTCATCACAAGATGAGGGTCTATGGCTATCGTGGACTTTTTATCCACTATTTGACCGTCGATTGCAGCGATAAGTTTGTTTTCTTCGACAACCTTTGTGTTTTTTCCGACAGGCATAGGAACCGGGCGACCGTTCTTCGCCGGCACATCGTCGCCATATACATTTTTTCCGGGAATACCTTCGGTGTGCGGTATACGGACCGCCAAAATCTGATTGCGCTTTGCCAGCACAAATAAATTCAAATTTTTATAATCGGCTTTATCATAATTGCCTATAACGGGCTTACCCTTATCTCCCAAATCAAATTTTCGCTCAATGCGCGCGTTTTCTCCATGCACCGGCGGAGTGCCTTCCGCCGCAACAAAATAAGTGGCGCTCTTTACGCCCTCGCTTATGGCGTCTTCATTTATTCCATAAACAACTCTTTTTTCCGCCAAAGCCTCATGAATCATTTCAACCGTTGGAAGACGCGTTCCTCTGGTGGTATCGTAATGTACGGTAGCCGTCATTCTGTCCTTACTGACTTCAACCGAGATTTTTGCGTACTCGTCCTTTAATTCTTCGCCGGAATAGATATCTAAAGTCCCAGGATCAATATAATTGTCGGCAATCAGCTCGGGAGTCCCCGTAGCGGAAGTAATAATGCGCAATATCTCGCCGGTATCATAATTTTTTACCTGATATTCGTCTAGAACCTTTGTAACCGTTTCAATATTAATCGCCGTGAGAGGGTATACAGTCAAAAAAACTCCTTCGCTTGAAAATTGAAGAAGGAAACCGTCCTCTTCGCTGCCTTCAAGTCTCATTTCATCTGCCATAATATACCTCACTTGAAATTCTTTCTTTTCTTTCTTCTCTTTTTTTTAAAAAAGAGAAGAAAGAAAAGAAACAAAAGAAAGAAGAGAAAAAACTTTAACAAGGGATTAAATTTAGAACTAAAATTTTGAGC
>JAFXOC010000565.1 GCA_017529085.1 Selenomonadaceae bacterium
GACTTCTATCGGCTCTTTTTCTTCCACAAATTCGCCGTAACAGTTGTCAACGAACACAATACATTTCGGCGCATACGTCTTTATCTCGTCGATGATTTTTTCCATCTCGGAAATAAAAATCGGCTCTCTGTCGCTGTACCCACGCGAACGCTGAATCAATACCATCTTTGTTTTTTCGTCCACTATATTTTTTACGCCGCTAATATCAACTTTACCGCCTACCATGGGAAGTTCGTCGTATTCGACACCAAATTCTTTCAAAGAACCTTTGCTTTTAACCGCATGACCGATTACCGTTTGCATCGTGTCATAAGGGCTGCCGGTGACAGATACCAATTTGTCGCCGGGGCGCAAACAGCCGAAAAGTACGGTAGCAAGCGCGTGAGTGCCGGAGACAAATTGAGGTCTTACCAATGCTCTTTCGGCATGAAAAACTTTTGCGTAAACTTCCTCCAATTTACTTCTTCCAATGTCATTGTAAGCATAACCCGATGAAATTCCGAAATGAGCGTCGGACACTTTCGCTTTTCGCATAGCATTTAAAACTTTCAGCGAATTTTTTTCTTCGGTTTCTCTAAGTCGTTCAAAATACGGCCTTACCTCAATGAGAACTTCTTCTTTCAACTTTAACAATTTTTCGGAAAACACTAATTTCACCTTCGTTTAAATAATTCATTTACATTTCAACAATGTATTATACAATAAAGCAAGAATTAAAGCAAAAATTTTCAAAAGGGTGAAATTCATGGAACAAACAATTTTTTCAACGCTTCCTCCGCTTATAGCCATTATTCTTGCGCTTATCACGAAGGAAGTCTATATGTCCCTTATCATCGGCGTATTTTCCGGTGCTATGATATACACTCATTTTAATCTGCTCGCCTCCATAACGACCATGTTTGGCATTATGGAGCAAAAAATCGGAGCAAACGTAAATATTTTGATTTTCTTGGTGATTTTAGGAATTCTTGTGGCAGCTATTTCCCGTTCGGGCGCGACGCGCGCATACGGTGAACTTGCCGCCACAAAGATAAAGAACAAGCGCAGCTCTATGTTCTTAACTGCGATACTGGGAATTTTAATCTTTATCGACGATTACTTTAATTGCCTTACGGTGGGTACCGTTATGCGCCCCATCACGGACAAGTTTCAAATTGCGCGCACAAAACTTGCGTATATTATCGACGCAACAGCTGCGCCTATATGTATTGTCGCCCCGGTATCAAGTTGGGCGGCGGCTGTCAGTTCTTCCCTTCCCGAAAACAGTTCCATAGACGGTTTCGCCCTCTTTATTCAAACCATACCATACAATATTTATGCGTGGCTCACATTGATTTTTTTGGCGTTTATAATCTATACGGGAAAAGATTTCGCTACAATGCGCGAAAGCGTCCTTCTAAACCAACAGGAATTTCAAGTGCCTCAAGAATACCAGGACACGGAACTTGCCTCTGCTCTAGGCGACGGCAAAGGCAAAGTCATAGATTTGGTATTGCCCCTTTTGGTGCTTATAGTTTCCTGCGTTTACGGTATGCTCTATACCGGCGGCATACATGACGGCGCAAGCGTAAGCGACGCTTTTGCGAATTGCGAAGCGTCTAAAGCGTTGGTTATGGGTTCTTTTATAGCTTTTGTATTCACGGGATTTTTATATCTTCCCAGAAAAATAATAAGCTTTGACGCTTTTTGCGATAGTTTCAGCGCAGGATTTAAAGCCATGACCCCCGCGATTTTCATTCTCTGCCTCGCTTGGACGCTTTCCGGCATTTGCAGCGACAAATATCTGGATCTCGGCGGCTTTGTCGGAAATATAGTTTCAAATAGCGCCACCTTTATAATGGTGC
>JAFXOC010000566.1 GCA_017529085.1 Selenomonadaceae bacterium
CGAAAAACTCAAACATAACGTGTCTGCTCTGAAGAAACAGCGGGACGACTTAATTTTGCGTGCGCCCATCGACGGCATGATAAGCTATAGGAAAGCCGAGGTCGGCGAGATAATCACGGCGGGAAGCAAGGTTATTTCCATCGTGGACGGGCGAAATATCTATGTGGATTGCACCCTTTCCGAAAGCGACGCGGCGATATTAAAGACGGGGGACAGCGTGCCTATAACAATAGACGCTATGGGCAAAACCTATCCTGCGAAGATTATCTACGTCAGCCCCGCTATGGACGATACGGCTAAGACTTATACGGTGAGGCTTGATTTATTAAACGACGAGGGCGGCGAGATAAAAACGGGACTTTTCGCAAGGGGTCATATAGATATACTTCAAAGGGAAAATACTCTGTTCGTGCCGAAAGAGGCGGTGTTTTACAAGAACGGCAAGCCTACGATTTTCGTGATAAACGAGGACAACGGCGCGGAGGAGCGACAAGTGACCATCGGGCTTTTGAACGATACTCATGAAGAAATATTGTCGGGGTTAAACGAAGGCGAAAGCGTAGCCCTGAACAATCAGGATAAACTCTCAACAGGGACCAGAGTTGATATACGGGAAGAAGAAAAATAAAACCGTTCTTTTCTTTCTTTTTCTTATAAGAAAAAGAAAGAAAAGAACCAAAAGAAAGAAAAAGAATTTTATTAAAAATTGTAATGATTAAATTTATAATTTGAGTTTAATAAAGTTTTCTTTCTCTCTTTTTTTCTTTGTTACTTTCTTTTTTTCTCTCTTTCTTTTTCAAAAGAAAGAGAGAAAAAAAGAAAGTAAAATTTTAAAATAGCCGGGAGGATAAAATATGAATCTTACCCGTTTTTCCATACAGAGACCCGTGGGAATATCCATGATAGTGCTGTTCTTCGTGGTGCTTGGGTTGTACAGCTTCTACAGAATCGGTGTGGAGCTTCTGCCTGCGTTAAATACGCCTTACGTCACCGTATCGGTGAGGTACCCCGGAGCAAGCGCGGAATCCGTGGAGCAGGAGATAATAAAGCCCATAGAAGACGCGTTGTCCTCGGTGTCGAACGTAAAGAAGATGACTTCCACCGCAAGCTACGAGAGGGGACGGGTCGCCCTTGAGTTGGAGTTTTACGCCAACGCAGATTCGGCGGCGATAGACGCGACAAAGAAGGTCGAGGCGATAAAAAGACGATTGCCCGACGAAGCGGATTCGCCCGTTGTGATTAAACGCGACCTCAACGATAAATCAATAGTGGAACTCGCCATCGTGTCGCAGGATTCGTTGGCGACAACGTACAGCAGAGCCGAAAACACATATCAGGACGTGATACAACAGGCGGGCGGCGTGTCCGAAGTGGAGCTTCACGGCGGGCGTGATATGGAAGTCGCCGTTGAGGTTGACCGCGACAAAATGGCGGCGTATAAATTGACGTTGCCTAAGATTGCCTCCGCCATTCGTTCTGAAAATCAGCTCTTGCCGTCGGGTTCCGTGTATACCGAAAGCACTAAATCCGACGTTCGAGTTATCGCTCAGTATAAATCCGTGGCGGATATAGAGCGAATACAGGTGCAAAACACGGCGGGGGTCATGGTGCCCATAACGGCGGTTGCGTCGATACGGGAGCAGGAAGCGAGACAGACGAGATTCGGCAGGATTAACGGTCAAGACGCAGTCACCATGCGGATTTACAAGAACAGCGACGCAAACGTTGTTGAGACGGCGGCAAATATCCTGAAAAACGTGGAGAGGCTTCGTAAGACTTACCCGAAAGATCAGTTTATAGTGGTGCAAAACGATGCGGATTATGTGGCGGCATCCCTTCACAACACAATGGGGACCCTTGGCGAAGGGCTTATCACCACGGGTCTTGTGCTTTACCTTTTCTTGAGGGGTTGGCGCTCTACCGCCGCCGTTATGATAGCCATTCCAACTTCACTTATCGCAACCTTTTTCGTCATGTATATAGCGGGTTTCACCTTCAACATGATGAGCCTGATGGGAATGACGCTATGTATCGGCATACTGGTGGACGACTCAATCGTGGTGCTTGAAAATATCACGCGGCATCTGGAGTTGGGCGAGGACGCG
>JAFXOC010000008.1 GCA_017529085.1 Selenomonadaceae bacterium
GCGCCGGACACCACAACGACGCCGGCTCTCGCCAAATCCTGAGCTATCATATCGGCGGCTTGTTTCCCATAAGGCGTAATATTTCTTGAGCCAACCATTGCAATACAAAGTTCGTCGTCTTTTGGCAATTCTCCCTTATAAAAAAGCATGGCGGGAGCGTCGTGTATTTGCTTTAACGGGTAAGGATAAGTCTCGTCCTTAATGCTTACCGTTTTTATGTTTTTAGACTTGCACTCTTCAAATAGCTTTTCGGGATAATTTTTATTATCCGTTCTGTATTTTTGAAGATTTTCTATTGTTTTATCATTTAAGAGACCCAGCGAACGAATTTTTTCCAAATCGCCCTCCCAAAGCTCTTTAGCTGTGGAAAAACGATTTAAAAGTTCCTCGATTCGTCTGTCTCCCAAGCCTTTCACTTGCTTTAAAGCCGCAATATAATAAGCTTCCATAAATTACTCCCCTGAAAAATTTTCCTACATTATATATCATTAATATAGAATTTTTCAAGCAAATTATGGCAACATCTAAAAACTGTTTGATTTCCCTGATGACTCCCCGCCCCGAAGGGGCGGGGAGTCATCAAAAATGAATTTTTAGAGATGCTTTTATCTTTTTACCGTCAAAGTTTCGCCGTTCGCCTTAGCTTCTTCTATTATAAGCTTAATTCTCTCTATATCCTTCTTATGCTTATCCGCCGCAAACCCCATTCTTACTTTCTCTTCTTCCGTAAATTTATCGCTCTTCATTCTCTCCTCAATAATTTTTAACCTGTCCTCAACCTCTTTTAATTCGTCCGTTAAAAGTTTTTCATGCAGGAAGGTAAACCCGTATACGGTTCTTAAATTCTCCTCAACGTTTTTGGAGTAACCCACCTCGTTTGACATTTTTTCAAGAGCTTTTGCCACAAACATTATAATATCGAAAGGATTTTGTGCGTCCTCTATCATGGATAAAAGCCTAACCTTAATATCTTCCGCCGCGCTATAATTTGCTTCCATGTTTTTCCTCCATTTTATTTAAAATTACAACATGATATAGAAATTTAAATAGTGCCGTTCATGGCTCTCCCTCCGCCCTTCGGGCACCTCCCTCTAGGAGGGAGGCACTCGGATTACTGCTTTTGAGCCTAAAATTTTAAATTGCCTCTAACCAAGCCCCCCTCCTAGAGGGGGGGTAGGGGGGAGAGTTCAGCGAATAAATAATAATAAGTCTACAGTCTGAGGTGCCCGAAGGGCGGGTTCACCATGAATGACTCTAATATCATTTCATATTTTTATGAAATGACCGTGATAATCTAAAAAAGACACAAAAAAAGGACCGGAATACTCACAGCCCTTTTTTTGAAAAAACGAATAATAAGTATGTATAACCGCTCGGCGTACGGACTCCTCTTTGGTACCACGCTTCGCTTGCTTTTTCCCGCAACCCGCAACAACATCCGTGTCATTGAGCGCTATCAGCATAAAATCGGCGCGTAAAAAAAGCAGTCGAAAGCCTTAAAACGCATAATAATAACTATATTGTCCCTAAAGAGGAATCAATAGCAGCGCGAGTTTTCTTGTCCTTAACTCCAACTGCATATTGATTTTAACATAAATTTTTCATGAAGTCAAGAAATTGTGTGAAAAAACAAAAAATATTGTGATTGAGAGTTACTGTTCACGAGTAATACAACGCGGTGATGCGAAAGGCGAATTAGTGCCGTTCATGGCTCTCCTTCCACCGCTTCGCGGTCCCCCTCCCTCTAAGAGGGAGACTCCACAACCGCGATTTTTGCGCCGAAATTTTACATTGTCTCTACCCAAGCCCCCCTCCTAGAGGGGGTAGGGGGGAGATTCCGTGAATAGTAACGATTGAGAAAGGTGAAAAAAGTATGTGTCAAGCGCTTGAAAAAATTGTGAAAACAAGTTTTAGTTCATCATAATACTTTTATCCATCAGCTTCGCCAAGTTTTTATCGTGGGTAATTATTATCATGCTTCGAATTTCGGCAGTTAGGATGTTTTTCATAATCGCGTCCGCAGTTTTTCTGTCAAGGCTCATGGTGGGTTCGTCAAGGAGTAAAATTGGGGCGTGTGAGGCTAAAGCGAGCGCGAGTGTCAGGCGAATTTTTTCGCCTCCCGATATATTTTGACAATTACGGTTGAGGTCAAAATTCAAATTCACCTTTTGAAGCGCCGCTTTTACTTCACTGTCGGTTATGTTTTTATGAATAAATTTGAAATTATACTCGATACTGCCGGAAAAGATTTCTGCGCCCTGCAATAATGGCGCAAAGTGGCTTCTTATTTCATGTTGTGATAAATTTGCATAATCAATCCCGTTAAGCAAAATATGTCCTAAATCCGCCTTGTAAAGCCCAAGTAAACATGAAGCTAACGTGGTTTTTCCCGCGCCGCTCTCTCCTAATATCGCAAGCCGCTCGCCTTCGTTTAATGTAAAGGATAAATTTTTAAATATATATTGCTCGGAATTATATGAAAAAGCAAGGTCTTTAATTTCTAAAAGAGGGCTATTATTCTTCGAAATATTTTCGCCTTTAGTTTTTTCGCTTTTTTCTTCGGCTAAATCCTTCGCGTAACGCAAGGCTGATTTCCCTTTGGCGCAAGCGTCGGGGATAGCGGCGCATTCTTCAAAAACGGCTAACGCGAGAATTATATATACCGAAAGCCAGACAGTGTTTACCAAACCGTTGTCATAAACGCCTATAAGCGAAATTATCAGCATAATGAAAAAAATATTTCTCGATAATTCCATAAAAAAATTTAATTTTAAACGAAATAACTTATCTAAATCCGCCGCTTTTGTAAACTCTGCGGCGGATTTTTTTAATAATGGCAAAATGCGATTTGCGCTTCCCGCAAATATTAAGAGTTTTTTTCCGTTTACTTTGTCCAAAATCAAACTTCCGTAAGAGGCGGCGAATTTTTTTGCCGCCAAATCTTCCTTCAAACACATGGGCGCGGAAATATGCAATAAGACAAGCAGTAACGGCGTAAATCCGAACCATCCTATTATGGGAAAGAGTATCAGGCACGTTATTAATCCTAAGGTTAAAATTACCGCGGGCGGCATAAGGCTTCTGACGAAAAAATCCCGCAGTTTTTCCGTTCCTCTTATTATTCCTTCTATGAATACATCGGTTCGGGAAATCTTTAAAGAATTTTCTTTTATGGGAAGGGTTTCAAGCGCAAGGTCAAAGTAAGAGAGCCGCAATTTTTCCTCTCTGTCAAAAGCCGCCTTGTGGGATATAATTCGCTCCAAATAGCGAAATACGGCGCGGAACAGTCCCGCCGCCCGAACCAACGTTATTGCGACGCTTAACGTATAAAGAGGCGGATTAAAGGCGGCTGAAGCGATTAGGTATGCGGACGTTGCAAGGAGCAAAATTGAAAAAACTGCGCCGCAAAGCGAGCACAACATACTTAAAAAAGCATCTTGCGTCTTTATAAAACCTATAAGA
>JAFXOC010000062.1 GCA_017529085.1 Selenomonadaceae bacterium
CTTTCTCGCCTTATGTTTCGGAAAAGGTCAAGCTTTCGGACGGAGATATTCTGGCGTTTTATACGTCCGGCATCTGGGAAAACGTGGACGAAGGAGAGATAGACGATATTTTTAAAGAGGCCGGCAACGAGCCTCAGGAATCAGTGGATGCGATCGAAGATCTGCTTCTTTCCCGTCAACCTGATAAATTAACGAGTTACACGGCTGCGGCGCTTTTTATCAACAAATATTATCGCGACCCTGAATGGGAACAAAGACGCGCTAGATACATAAAAATTGCAATTATAGTTTTTATTATACTTTTATTGATAGGAATTATCGGGTATATAATTTATCATTTCCATCAAAATAAAGTGGAGGATTTAAAGAGAGCCGAAGCCGAAACAACCGAATACATGAGGGCGGGCAATTTTGTTCGAGCAAAGGAAAGCGCGGAGACAGCGCAGAAATTGGCGCAGGATTTGCGTTATTTTGAAGATGAAAAAACTTTAAGGAATTATCTGTTGGTGATAGACGGAATTGCCGCAGGCGACGAAGCGTTTAAGTTAAAAGACTATACGTCCGCTTTTATTTTATATAATACGGCTTTGGACAATACCAAAAACGCCGATAATTTCGGAGAAAATTACTTAAAACAAAAAATAAGCCAGACGGAAGAATTTTTGTATGTAACGGATTTTATCAATCTTGGCTATAAAGCTATGGAAGCGGGGGACTTGGCGAAGGCGGAATCTGTTTTTTATATGGCTAGGGATAAAGCGGGGGTTCTTCATGACGAAAGCGGCAGACGTGCAGCCATGGATGCGCTTGATTCTCTGTACGATAAAAAGGCAAAAATGAAAGCCGATGGAGAAGCAAAAATTAAAGAAGCGGGTGCAAAAGGTGTTGCGGACGCTATGAAAAAAGGCGACGCGCTTATGGAACAAGGCGATGTGGAAGGAGCGGAAAAAGCCTATTTGGAAGCTCGCGCCATAGCGAACGCCAGCGGAGACAGAGCGGCTCGAGCTGAAGCGGGAAATTCATTGCAAGATGTGCATAAGGCGAAGACCGAAAAGAAAATGGAAGCCCAGAAGGCTTTAGACGATAAGAACGCCGTGTACGCTCTCGCTACGGATGCACTTAAAAACGGCGATAAGGCTTTTACGTCTGGGGATTATATAAGCGCTCAGATTTATTATCAAACCGCTATGGAGAAATTTACAGCTTTGGGCGAAACGAAGGAAGTTGAGCAAATTTCCGTAAAACTTTCTCTTTCGGGGGAAAAATTGAACGAATCTCAAGCTACGGCGAATAACGCCAAAAAAGCTGAAGAAGACGCGAGAACCCGTTATGCGGGAAAAGATTATCAAGGCGCCAGAGAAGCCGCCATGCGCGCGAAGGAACTTTATACCCTTATGAGCAACAAGGTTAAAGCGGACGAAATGACGACGCTGATAGAGACCATAGATATGGATTCCGTGATTGATAAAAATATGTATTAAAGCGGGTGAAATTTATGCAAAAGCTCGGGTTTGTCTTAAACAAGGATGGATTAAAAAAGAGCGAAAAGGAAAAGAAGCTTTATTATCGCCGCGATTTGGAGCTTATGACGGTCTTGGAGCTAAGAGATATAGCCCGTCGTGAAAACATAATATCAGGTATCATAAATCCTTTGCAAAAGGATCTTTTAATCGACACGATCCTTCGCTATAGGGGAGCGGACGCCGCGCTCCTCATAAAAGAATACCGTGAAGAAGATTATAATAGGTTGACGGAGGCTGTATTAACAGCGTCTTTTAGAAAAAAGAAAGACGTTTCTGTTGAGGCCAGCGCGCGTATTACTCTTTATCAAGGTCTTGCCGCAGATTATTACGACGAAATTACAACAAATTTTGTACCTGAATTTATCAATACCAACGCCTTTTTGATAGACAGCGAGCAAAATTTGTGCGCCGTGTTTAACGTAAAAGCGCAACCGGGGGATACAAGTAGATTGTATCTTATAAAATCGGCTGCGCTTCCCGCCAAAGAAGCGTCTATCAAGCGATATTTCCTCATATTTTTCGAACGACGGTATTCAGACGAGTTTTGTCTTTTTTACAACGGTGAAATTACGAAACTTTTTAAAAGTATTCCGGCTGTTTACGAGGAACTTTTGGATTTTACAGTAAAAACTCCCGAAGTTTTAAAGATGCCCGCCGCCATAGATTTCGGTTCTGTGAATACTGTTGCAGGGGTGCTTGATACGAGAGAAGTTCGCGGGGATACTCCTAAACTTTTCGATGACGATACGATTTACGCCTGCTTTTACGATCAAAACTCAAGACCGACAAATGTGGCGCCTAGTATTGTAGGAGTGGTGTCCCTCGAAAATCCTGAAAAACCTAAATATTGCTTTGGTTACGATGCCGTTGAAGAGTCTCTAAACCATATCGACGAAGGTTTTTGCGTATTTTACGATATGAAACGTTGGGTCGCAAACCCCGAAAAAGAGGAGGAGTTGACTGACGTTAAAGGGCGGAGGGTTTTTGTAAAACGTAAGGATATTATTCGGGAATTTTTCCTATACATAATTCACTCTCTGGAAAATCGTATAAAATGTCGTATTAGTAGCTTACATCTGCCTTCTCCCGTTAAACAGAAAGAAAAATTTCAACGACTGTTTCGAGAAATTTTACCGGAATACGTTATAGAACAACAAGATATGATTGACGAAGGCGTATCTGTATTATATAACACTATCAGCGAAATGATAGAAAGTAAGAC
>JAFXOC010000567.1 GCA_017529085.1 Selenomonadaceae bacterium
TCTTTTTTGTAAAAAAGAGAGAGAAAGAAAAGTAAGAAGCAAAGAAAAGAAAGAGAGAGAAAAAACTTTAATAAAGGTTTTTGATTTTTAAATAAATTTTATCCTTAAAAATATATATTCTGTTTTTTATCAGAATTTCCTTCTAATTTTTTTGTATTCAAAAAATTTTCATATTTGAATTTCTCCTTACACCCTCTAAGAGAGTGACTACAAAGCGGTGGAAGGAGTTAATTATTGCCCCCGACTTCCCTTACTTCTTCAACCGCCGGCTCCTTTGCCTTTTCCGCGTCTTCCTTCTGCTTCTTCAAGACTTTCTCCGGCAGAGGCGGATTGTTTACATCGACTAAATTGCGATTATTTGCCTCGTACGCGCCTTCTGCGTACCATTCCTTCATTTTGTCCGTCATCTGCGCTGGCGAATCTTTGACTACTATCCTCGGAGTTATCATTATGATAAGTTCGCGTTTTTCGCTGTCGGAGGAAGTATGCTTGAAAAATTCGCCCAAAATTGGAATACTTGAGAGCAACGGAACTTTTTTAATGGTCTTCGCGTCTTCTGTGCTGAAAAGCCCGCCGATAACCATGGTGCTTCCCGCAGCTATATGCACAAGCGAATGAACGTTTCTTGAGCGCATGGAAGGATACGTACCCGCAGAAGTAACGGTAACTCTGCTGTAATCAGGCGCGCTGACTTCGGCGTGAACTTCCGCAGTCACCTCATCGTTGTTGCCCACAACAGGGCTGATGTTTAATCGAATACCGTAATCTTTCCATTCAAGGGTTACATTGTCGTTCTTGTCGGATTTAGGGAACGCCATGGAGCCGCCGATATGGATTTTTGCCTTGGAACCGCTCATTGCGGAAATATTCGGGCGAGATAAAATCTTCGCCTTGCCTTTTTGCAATAACGCCTGAATTTGAGCGTTCACTTGGGTAAAGTGGTCGATAAGCCAAAAGCCGGTGTCATGGTTGCCGCCGAAGGATTCGCCAGCGTAAAACGTATTTTCGTTGCCTAAAGTTATCTTTCTAAAGCCGGAATCGGTATCAACTTCAACCTCGCTCGGAGAGCCGTAAGTAAACCCGAATTGGTCCCCATCCGTGGAAGAAACTTCGATAAGCTGCGCTTCGAGACGAATTTGCGTAGGCGTTTCAATTTCCAATAAATCAACTACATTATCATAAGTGCGATTCGCGGTATACGCCACATCGTATTCAAATCCGCTGTCGTTGCTCCCGCGTTGTTTCGGTTCAGTCATTTTGCCTCCGGTATAAAGGCTTGCGATTTTTAAAGCTCTGTCGTGTTCAATCTGGTCTTTTACTTTGCCTTCAAGCAAAATTCTCGGCTTATTCTCCTGATATATAACTCGCGCTTTTACCTTCGGAAGTCCGATAGCGTTTTCAATGGCTCTCGCTTGACCTTGATCGTCAAAACCAACCGTTATGCGGTATTCGTCCATCAGTTTGCCGCGCCATACCAAAAGGGTAGTTGTGCCGGCTTTTTTACCCACAATCAAAAATTCTTTATTGGTGTTGGGAATCATCATAACGTCGGCTATTTCGGGGTTGCCTATGGCGACTCTCGTCACTGCGCCCTTTGCGGTCATGCGATAATATTCGTTCGCCGCCACGTTTATCGTTTGGCTCTCCGCGTGAGCGAAGGAAGGCGCGACAATCGCCGTTGTCGCGACAAAAGCTGCTCCCAACAATGCGCCGCTCAATTTCTTATTCGCAAATCTTTTTGCGTTTAATAGGCTGTACCAATTCATATATCTCACTCTTTCGTAGAAGATGTTCCGCGAATAACTTCAACCGTGTCCACTCCCCTATCGACCTTGGGTGTTTTCGCCGCGGGCTTGGAACTTGCGCCGCCCGAATTTCTTGCAGTCGGCGCGCTTTGAACGGGCGCGGGCGAAGAGGCGGGAGCGGAAGTTTGAGGCGCGCTCTGCGCGGCTTTGCCTTGGTCAACGGTTACGTCATAAGTCGTATCTGTGATATAGCGATTGGTAGGTTTAAACGGACGAAGTGCGAGGTAAAGTTTCCCCACTTGAGAAGCTACGGAAAGTCTCACGGCTTCTTCGGGGCGAACCGCCAAAGTTGCCGTTGCGGGTTTATCTACAGCTTTCGGTCCCGCCGACGCCGCGCCTTTATCCTTATCATCTTTGGAGGCGCTCGATGAAGTGCCGTCCGTATCTTTGTTTATGCCGAGAAGCAAGACATTTTGCATTACTACTTCGCCGGTTATCTTGCCGTTTTGAAGTTTATCCGAAATCAGCATTACGTCTACATAATCGCCGGGAAGAGCGAACCCTGATACCCCCGTCACATCGTCTATAGCGAGTGTCACCGCTCTGCAATCTTCGGGAACCATGCCGGGAAATCCCGCAGATTTTTTGTCGGGGAAAACTTTTTTCGGCGTTAAAACATCGCCGCTCATTATCGCAACTCTGGCAGGTTTACCCACAATCGCGCTGATCTCTTTAACCGCGTCGTCCGGTGAAGCCGATTGCGGTATCTCTACGACTTTTAGCATTTCTTCCCTTATCTCGGTGCGTGGAGCGATATCTACTTTCGCCGTAACCACTTTTACCATGGGAATGGTTTCTTTTGCGCCGCCGCCGCTTTTCCCGCCGGAATTTGAGAGAACTATAAAGACAAGCGCAAATGCCAAAAGTCCCGCCGCTGCGCTAAGTCCCAACAATCCCCTGGGAGTTAGGTTTTCAAAGAAACCCGCAATTTTTTCGATCAGCTTCATGGGTATTCGTTCCCTTCCACAAGAAGTAAAAAAGTATGATTGCCTGCGTCCTTGGGACAAAAGCCCTTGGGACTAAAAATACAAATTTTCTAAAAATTACACCTTTTATTATAGCATCATGATAGTTTTTTTCAATGAAAACTTTTTCAAAATAAAATGTAAATTTCCTAAATTTAA
>JAFXOC010000568.1 GCA_017529085.1 Selenomonadaceae bacterium
CGGGGGACATAATCCTCCGCTCGTCTGCCGGAACGGAAAATTTGATTACCTGCCTACGGAAAAACAGAACACTGTGTTGGGGTTATTCGATTCTGAAACTTATCAAGAGTGTTGTCTGACGCTTGCCCCGGGCGATATGATTTTTCTCTATACGGACGGCGTAACGGAGGCTATGAACGAAGCGAGGGAATTATACTCGGAGGAACGTCTGCAAAGAACGCTTAACGAGCAAAGCGGGAAGAATATAAAAGATATTTTAACAGCTGTTCGGGAAAATGTGAGCATATATGCGGGAAATGCGGAGCAGTCCGACGATATAACCATGCTGGGGTTGAAATTTAACGGAAAATTTGGAGGAACGTAATGGGACGGGGGTTGCTACACAAATTATATTCGCAGTTTTTCCCGAAGGTTTATAATTTTGTTTATGCTCGTCTAAAAAACATGACTTATGCAGATGACGTTACCGGCGAGGTGTTTTTGAAGGCGATTGAACGCATAGATACTTACGATGCATAAACGGACGCATCACCGGGATTTTGGTGAAAAAGAACGGTTGGGTGCAGTACAATAGTCGAAGATGTATAAAAATGAACAAGGAGTTTTGATATGAAAAAATCGAACAAAAGCAAACTTTCCCTTGCAGTCGCTCTATATCTTGCGGCAAGCGTCAATTTTTCCGCCGTGGACGCTATGACCACAAGCGACGTCGGATTTAACGGCAAGAATATCTTTGAAATTTACTACTACGGCGCGGAAGATTCGGATAACGAACTTGTAGTAAACCATTTCACAGAATTTGACACTGCCAGATTTCGCTTCACTAAGCCGCTTGTCTATACCCTTAAAGATGATATTAAAGAGGGATTAAACCAAGCGTTTAAGCAATGGGCGGAGATTTTGGAGCCGGGAGCAAAAAATAAAAAACCTGTCCAATATTTCGTAGTGACAAACGATGTCCATAATGCCAGCGCTCGTTCCGAATCCCAAACTTACGGAGTTAATACCGGAAATCCGGATTTCTTGCGCGATGCCATTCAAAACGGCTCAAATATTGAATGGCTGGAAACAATAGATTCTATTGTGGATAGTTCGTCTCAAAATTCTGCCGCAATAGGCTACGGGATAATAATTATCGGTCAAAATATGGGTAAGGACGAGGGCGACGGCAGGTATGGCTTTGTTACGCCTAAAGGTCTTTTACCCGTAGCGCAGGAAATGAACGGAATTGATATTATCCCCGTAATGTTCCATGAAATAGGTCACAGTTTGGGAATAGGGGCAAAAAACTCATTCGATTTTCGTCCATCACTTGGTATATTATTGCATAGATTTTCGGATGATGCGGCAAACGCAAACAGTTATGCCGCTCATCTTTACGACCAAACCGGCAGACGCGCCGATAAACCCAACCTTTGGATTATGACGCCTAAATCATACGAACAAGTTATGAATAACGGAACTCCGGAAGATATCAAAGAGTTTGAAGGGAATACCTTTATAGTTGACGATATAAACGCTTTAACGGGAAGAAACGGCAAGACCTATTTGACTTTTCGCGGCGATAACGTAACGGAGGTTCTGGACGGCAAGACTTTTACAGACCCTAACGGAAATCAAGTTTCGGGAATCCCCATAAATATGTGGGAAGGTAGTCCCGATTTTTCCCATATAGACCTTGAGCGTAGCCTTATGAGTCATCAGCATTACCGCAGTTACAATACCTTGATGGAAGCGGAACTCGCTCTTCTGCAGGACATCGGCTATAAAATAGACCGCAAAAACTTCTACGGACGCTCTGTCTATAACAACGGACAGACGCTTACCAATACGCAAGGCTTTTCGGCGAGAAATGCGGAAGGTACGGCTTATGTGGACGGCTACAATACCGCGACTTACGGAGTGGGGCTTCATGTTTACGGCTCTAACAACAATATAACGCAAGCGGGAAATATTTACGCCGCGGGCGATGCGTCGGTGGGCGTTCGCGTGGACGGCGTGAACAATACCGTAACCGTAGCTAAAGATACGGAAGTTCACGGCGACGGCAAAAACGGCACGGGTGTTTTTGCGGCTTACGGCAAAAATCAAACCATAAATATCGACGGCGCGGTAACGGCTAACGGCGAGGGCGGCGTCGGCGTTTGGGCGGAGTTCGGAACAAATTCGATTGGCGCGACAACCGAATATCGCGGCTCTTATATGCGCTATAAGCGTGAGGTTAAAGACGGGCAAATTACCAAAATGTATAACGTGGGTTTAAACGATATAGACCACGGATCGGATGATTTCAGTTTCTCCGACCTTCAAAACGGCGACCTTAACGACAAAATGGCGACAATTAATGTAAACGGTTCTATAGAGGCTGCGGACAGCGCGATCTTTATAGGCGAAGAGTCTTTCGTTGACAATATAAATTTAAACGAGGGCGCAAAACTTAAAGGCAACATAATAAACTCTTGGAAGGATTTGAACGCGGACTCGGGCATATCCGATTCCGAAGTCGTTACAGCGGAGTTGGATTCTTATACCAACAATACTATTTATACCGGCGGGCTTATGCTCCAATACGACGGAAAACTTATTCCCTATAAAAGATACGTCCCCGACCTCGTGACAAATATAAACGTCAATGCCAATATGGCTTACGATGGCAATATAATTGGCGCGGAAAATACGAAGTTAAACGTCAAGAACGGAACTTTCGTTTACACAGGCGAAGCGAATATGGTAAACGCAACCGTGGCGAAAGACGCAGCTGTTTTCGGCGGCAGTTACACCGTGAACGATATGACAAGCAAAATTGCAGACGGGTACAGCGACGATACCACGGGGCAATTTATAAACCACGGCGCGATCGGCGCGGCGGATAAGGATAATTCGCTTAAAATAAAAGGCGCGGGAGATAACGACGGAAAACTTATATCCGACGGTGTTCTCGTATCTGTTGCGGGCGCAAACAAACC
>JAFXOC010000569.1 GCA_017529085.1 Selenomonadaceae bacterium
AAGGACTTCTCTCGTGCAGACAATAGGACGAGCCGCCAGAAACGCCAACGGAAAAGTGTTGCTCTACGCCGACAATATGACCGATTCCATGAAAGAAGCCATGGACGAAACCAAGCGCAGACGTGAAATACAAGAGAAATACAACAAGGAACACCACATAACGCCGAAAACCATCGTTAAACCCGTCGTATCTTTGATAGAAACTACGCTTATCGAGGAGAAGAAGCCGGATAAAAAGGGCAAGAAGAAGTTCACGAAGAAGGAGAAAGAGGCGCTCTTAAAGGGACTTATGCGGGAGATGAAGGAAGCGTCGAAAGCGCTTGAATTTGAAAGAGCGGCGGAACTAAGGGATATGATAATGGATTTGGAAGGAGATTTACCCGGTTGGAAGAAAACATCGTGATACAAGGCGCAAGAGCAAATAATTTAAAGAATATAAACCTAAAAATCCCGCGCGATAAATTAGTGGTTATAACGGGGCTTTCGGGTTCGGGAAAATCTTCCCTTGCTTTCGATACAATTTACGCGGAAGGTCAAAGACGTTATGTGGAAAGCCTTTCGTCTTACGCCCGTCAATTTTTGGGGCAGATGGATAAGCCGGAAGTGGATTCTATAGACGGACTTTCCCCCGCCATTTCCATTGACCAAAAGACCACGAGCCATAACCCCCGTTCAACTGTCGGCACCGTGACGGAGATTTACGATTATCTCCGCCTTATGTTCGCAAGGGCGGGGCGTCCCCATTGTCCCAATTGCGGAAAGCCTATCGCCCAACAGACGGTTGATCAGATGGTGGATCAAATTAAAACCCTTCCCGAAGGGACGAAAATTTTGGTGCTCGCCCAATTTGTGCGGGGCAAAAAGGGAGAGCATAAGAAAATACTGGAGCATATACGCGCCGAAGGTTTCCAGCGGGTAAAAATCGACGGTCAAATCGTGGATATTGAGGAAGAAATCAATTTAGACAAGAAAAAGAAGCATACCGTTGAAGCCGTGGTGGACAGGCTTGTTGTCAAGGACACAATGGACGAGAGGCTGGCGGATTCTTTGGAAACAGCGCTAAAATACGGCGAAGGCGTAGTTTATGTTGAGGTTGTGGACGGGGAAACCCTGATGTTCAGCGAAAACTTCGCCTGCGTTGACTGCGGCATCAGTTTGTCGGAGCTTACGCCCAGAATGTTTTCCTTCAACAATCCTTACGGCGCTTGCCCCGAATGTACGGGACTCGGGTCGCACATGGAATTTGACGAGGAACTTATCGTATCGAATCCTGAACTTTCCATAAACGAAGGAGCGTTCGCTTTATTGTCGAAGCATCCTATGTCTTACGCCATGAAAGCGATAGAAGCGGTGTTGGGAAATTCCTAATACAATTTATCTACCCCTTGGAAAGATATAGACAAGAAGCTGCAAAAACAGATATTGTACGGTACGGGGGAAAAAACCGTAAAATTTTATTATACGAATATGTTCGGCGAAACGAAACTGTTCAATGTGGCTTTTGAGGGGGTGTTGCCGCTTTTAAAAAGGCGTTACGAGGAGACGGATTCGGAAGAGATGCGGGAATTTTACGAGGACTATATGGAGGAAACCCCCTGCGAAAGTTGCGGCGGCGCAAGGCTAAAACCCGAAGCCTTGGCCGTTACGGTGGGGGATAAGAATATCAGAGAAGTTGCGGATATGACCATAGAGGAGTGCATGAAATTTTTCTCTAATCTGGATTTGAC
>JAFXOC010000570.1 GCA_017529085.1 Selenomonadaceae bacterium
TGGACTCCCGCCAAAGGGCATTGCCCTCTGGACTCCCGGGTAGGTTTTAGTGTTAGTTTTGCTTTTAGTATAACATAATGCGCGGGATTTTTGTTAATTTTTTATAAAAAAAATCGACGCATAAGCGTCGACTTCTCTCAACCCCAAATAAGCCAATACAAAAAGCAACCTATCAAAACTATCCAGAAAAGAATAATAAGCGCGGCGGCAAGTACTATCATGCCGCCCTTTTTTATCGCTCTATCAGCCTTTTCTTCGCTTGATTTCGCCACATCCTTGGGGAGCATCTTTTTAAGCCCGTAAGTCGCCGCAGGGATTATCACCATATCGTCTATCAATCCCGCAAAAGGCACCGTCTCCGGCAATGCGTCGATGGGACTTATCACATAACAAAACGCCATCAGCGCCAAAAACTTGACCTTTAGCGGCGTTTTCTTATTGTACGCCGCTATCATCATCACCATCAAGTCACGCCGAAACACCTTCAAAAGTCCAAATATTCTTCCCATACCAACCCCGACTAATTAATGATGAAGCACAACCACATCTTTCACGACGCTTGTGCCGTTTTCGTTTTCTATCATGCAGATAATGTCTATGGTGCAGTTTACGAAAGCGCCGGCTTCCTTAATGCCGCTCTTTTTCATGACGGCTTCAAGCCATTCGGTCGCGTCCTCCACAGAATTTGCGTACATGGCGGCTATCCCCGATCCTCCGTGCGCCCAAAGTTTTAAGAGATATTGAATATCGGCGGTAGACTTAAGCTGCGCAAAATAAAGCTCGCCCTCCCCGGGACGCGAACGCATCAAATCCGAATCGAACAGCTCATAATTAAGCCCGTTGTCATCTCCGTGCATAATAAGCGCCATGGCAAGCGTTGTAAGCCCATGCGCCCCCGGCGACGCTACAAGCAATATACGCTTCTTCTCCTCCACCGCTTTCAGCAAACTCTGAAACGACTTCTCGTTTATCATGTCATGTTCCGTCATTTTTTACATCTCCATTAACCGCAAGTTCCTTCTTTCTTTTTCTCTTTTCTTTTTTGTAAAAAAGAAAAGAGAAAAAGAAAGAAGCAAAGAAAAAGAGAAAAGAAAAAACTTTAATAAGGGGTTTTGGGGCTTTTTGTCAGCTAAACTATCAATTAACGCACCCGGGAGTCCAGAGGGCAATGCCCTTTGGTGGGGTGCAGGGGCAAAGCCCCTGCCGGGGTTTGGGGCAGCGCCCCAACTATTCACGCAAATACTAGGTTATCTGCTTTCATTTCGTCGAGGAATTCCAAGCTGAGTTCGACGGCTTTTTTCTTGTCCAGTCCCATTTTTTTGTGCGCCTTTACAAAAGCGTCCAACAATAACGCTTTAAATTCGCACTCTTTTATTTCGTCTTCGGTGAAAAATTCTCTTTCAAGCTCGTCGTACTCATTTTCATCGCCAAGCGCATCTTCTCCGCGTTCCGTCAAATCTTTGTATTCGGCTTTGGCTTTCTCCAATTCCGCCTCATACTCTTCATCTTTTTCCATCTTTCTTCAGTCCCCTTTCCAGCAAATCTTTATATTCTGCTCGCGCTCTTTCAAGCTCGCTTTTTGGGGTTTTTTGCGTTTTCTTTGTAAAGGCGTGTAATAAAACATACACGCCTTCATGATACGCAACAAAGAAAATTCTATCTTTCGCGGGTCTCAGCTCCCAAATATCCCCTTCAATGTGTTTTACAACAGGTTCTCCGATATAAGTTCCTAATTGCTTTAAATATCTAATATAGTGTCTTACCTTATTTGCCTGAACACGATTTTTTTTATCTTTTTTCGAATACAATTCTCTGATGTAATCGCGCGCAGGCTTATTTCCTTGATCATCCTCGTAAAATTGTAATTTGTACAAATTACCTCTCTCCTCATCTCCCGCAGCAATTTTTATATTTTTTGCCGCTGCCGCAGGGACAGGGATCGTTGCGACCTACTTTTGGCGCGTCGTTTCTTTTGGGTTTCTTTTTTGTTTCCGAGGATTCGCCGCCGTGACTCATGCGGGCGTTTTCAAGATTGTCTTGCAGACGGTCTTTTTCGCGTTCGATTATTCGGTCAACGTCCTCTTCCGCGCTTTCGCTTTCGTCGTATGGGCGCTCCACTATGCTGACATGGTACATCAGGTTGGCGATTTGATCCATTATCTGATGTTCCATCTCTTCAAACATATCGAGCGCTTCGATTTTGTATTCGACGAGAGGGTTGCGCTGACCGTAGGCGCGAAGGTTAATGCCGTCGCGCAGCATATCCATGTGGTCTAGGTGTTCCATCCACTTGTTGTCAAGGACGCGGAGCATTATGACCTTCTCAAGTTCCCTCATATTTTCTTCGCCAAAGATTTTTTCGCGTCCCGCGTATCCGTCTTCCGCGATTTTTTCAAGGGTGGCTTTCAAGTCGTCGCGGCTTAGGCTTTGAAGTTCTTCCAGTTTAAGGCTGCCAACGGGGGCGTAAATTTCCTCCGCATCTTTGATAAGCCCGTCAAGCGTCCATTCCTCGGGATAAAGTTTCTCGTTGGCGTATTGCTCAAGCTCTTCCTTTATAATGTGCTTAACCATGCCCATGATGTTTTCCCTAAGGTTTTCGCCCAGGAGGATTTTGCGCCGTTCGCTGTAGAGAACTTCTCTCTGTTGGTTCATAACGTCGTCGTATTCAAGGACGTGCTTTCTTATGTCGAAGTTTCTGGCTTCGACCTTCTTCTGCGCGTGTTCGATGGAACGGGTTATAAGGCTGTGTTCTATAGGCTCGTCCTCGTCCATGCCGAGTTTGTCCATTAGCTTTCCGATATTGTCCCCCGCAAACAGCCGCAAGAGATCGTCCTCAAGAGACAGATAAAAGCGCGACGCGCCGGGATCGCCCTGACGACCCGAACGCCCTCGAAGCTGATTGTCTATGCGCCGCGATTCGTGACGCTCCGTGCCTACTATAAACAAGCCGCCCAAAGCGTCGACGCCTTCGCCTAATTTTATGTCCGTGCCGCGCCCCGCCATATTGGTGGCGATAGTAACCGCGCCGTACTGTCCGGCGTTCGCCACTATTTCCGCTTCTTTTTCGTGGTATTTCGCGTTCAGCACATTATGCGGTATGCCGTTCTTGGTGAGGATTTTGCTGAGTTCCTCTGACTGTGTAACCGAAGTCGTGCCGATTAATACGGGCTGCCCCTTTTCGTGTATCTCCTTGACGGCTTTTCCGACTGCCTTATACTTTGCCTTCTTCGTCTTAAATATAACGTCGGGATAATCCGTGCGCCGCACCTCTTTGTTTGTTGGTATAACCACGACGGGCAGCTTGTATATCTTTAAGAATTCGTCCTCTTCGGTCTTTGCCGTGCCCGTCATTCCCGCTAATTTTTCATACATTCTGAAATAATTCTGGAATGTAATAGTGGCGAGAGTTTGAGATTCTCTTTGAACCTTTACGTTTTCCTTCGCCTCTATCGCCTGATGCAAGCCGTCGCTGTACCTGCGTCCTTCCATAAGACGACCCGTGAATTCGTCGATGATAACGATTTCATCGTCTTTCACGAGATAATCCCTATCCCGCTTCATCAACGCCTTAGCGCGAAGCGCGGCGGTAAAAGCGTGGCTTAATTCGATATTTTCCGGCGCGTATAAATTATTTATATTAAGAAGCTTTTCAATCTTCGGCACAACCTGATCGGTAGGCGCGACGGTCTTTTGCTTTTCGTCAACGGTGTAGTCCTCGCCCTCTTTAAGAGTGCGCACCGCGTCCGCCATAACTTTATACATCTCGGTGGATTTTTGCCCCGGTCCCGAAATAATAAGCGGGGTTCTCGCTTCGTCTATAAGGATTGAGTCCACCTCGTCCACTATGGCGTAATTTAGCGGTCTTTGCACCATCTGATCCGCATAAAGTACCATATTGTCGCGAAGATAGTCAAAGCCGAACTCGTTGTTGGTGCCAAAGGTTATATCGCAGGAATAGGCGTGTTTTCTGTCAGGGAAATCCATATCGTGCATGATAAGCCCGACGGATAGCCCAAGGAAGCGGTAAATCTTGCCCATCCACTCGCTGTCGCGCCTTGCAAGGTAATCGTTCACCGTAACCATGTGAACGCCCTTTTCGGTCAAGGCGTTTAAGTAAACGGGAAGCGTCGCCACCAACGTCTTGCCTTCGCCGGTGCGCATCTCGGCTATCTTTCCCGCGTGCAAACACGCGCCGCCCATTATCTGCACATCGAAATGACGCATTCCGAGCACTCTCTTTGACACTTCCCTGGTCACAGCAAAGGCTTCCACCAATATATCGTCAAGAGTCGCCCCATTGCCTAATTTTTCCTTAAACTCCAGCGTCTTATGCGCAAGTTTGTCGTCGGACAAATTTTGCATATCGTTTTCAAGCGCGTTTACCTGCTCCACAATCGGCTGCAACTTCGCTATCTCTTTATCGTTATTGTCCCCTAAAAATCTCTTCAAAAATCCTAACAATATCTATCTCTCCTTTTGTTGGGGCTTCGCCCCAAACCCCAGCAGGGGCGCTGCCCCTGCACCCCGCCAAAGGAGCTTCGCCCCTCTGGACTCCCGTTTGAATTAATTGTGTTCCACGTTCAAAAAGTGTGTAAAACAATTAATTATTACGGGGTCAAGGGGCGTAAGTCCCTTGCGGGAGTCCAGAGGGTAGCGCCCTCTGGTGGGTTTGGGCAAAGCCCAACTAAAAAAAAGGGCTGAATGAACAGCCCCGTGTTAAGCGTCGGATTCGATTAAGCCGTAGTCGCCGTCGGCGCGTTTATAGACAACGTTGACGGATTCTGTGGTTGAGTCTCTGAACATAAAGAAGTTGTGGTTAAGAAGGTTCATCTGCATTATAGCTTCTTGGGTGTCCATAGGTTTAACGGAGAATTTCTTGTGACGAATGATGTTGTACTCTTCGCCTTCCTCGCGCGCAACCGGCCCCTCTTCTATGGCGTCGGCGTTAAAGTTTTGGCGGAAACGCTTTTCGAGTTTGGTCTTCTGTTTACGAATTTGACGCTCCAATTTTTCATATACCAAATCAATGGAAGTATACATATCCATTGTAGCCTCTTCGCCGCGTAAGAGCACGCCGCCGGAGACCGGAACCGTCACTTCCACTATGTGCCTGCCTTTGGATACTGTAAGAAGCACGTTAATCTCATCCAAATTGTCAAAATATTTTTCGATTTTCCCGATGCGTTTTTCGACGTATTCTCTCAAAACCGGAGTAATTTCGATATTCTTGCCCCGCAATTTGAAGGTAGCCATAAAAAACTCCCCTTTCACACTTTACAATCTGTATAAATTATATTCTATGGAAAAGAGGAAAATCCTTCCTTCATGAAAAATAAAATCTTTTATGGAGTGAGCATTGTTATTATTCACGGTAACTAACATTTGGCAACAAATCTTTTTATTGCAAAAGCTCATCCGCCGCACTTTCCACCATATCCACCGTGACAAGCGCGAAACAGTCGTCTTTGTCGCAAGTTTTCCTGTCGAAACAGCGGTATTTCCCGGAGCATGGCACATGAGCACTGACGGATTTGGTATATTTACCCGCCGCACCGTATATTTCCGGGGAATTAAAGGAAAATATCGTAAGCACCTTTGCTCCCGCCACAGCCGCCAAATGCGCCGAACCCGTGTCTAACGTGATAAAGAGTTTCGACGCGCGAAAAACTGCGACAAGCTCTTCTAAATTCGTCTTTCCCGCGATGTTTAACACTGCTGTTTTATCCTCTACGCCTTCGATTATCTTTGCTATGACCTCGTTATGCTCCGCAATCCCGGTGAATACAAGCCCGTAGCCCTTTTTTATGAGCCGATTTGAAAGCTCCGCAAAACGCTCCGCGGGCCAATCCTTTCTGCGATTGTCGCCGCTTGTTACGACGCAAAAGGATATTACGCCTCTTTTGCTTTTGAGCGGCGAAAACAATTCCTTCGCCCTTGCCACAGCTTTTTCCGAAGACGGCTTCAACGTCGGATAGATAAACCCTTCATCCTTTATCCCGAAATAACGCCGCATTGCCTCATGAAAACTTTCGCTCATCAGCCTGTTCCTTACGTCCCAACCGTTTAAGCTGACGTCGGTATGATAAAACAGTCTTTCCCACCCGAGTTTCCAACCGAGCGCCTCTTCAACCGTCACCCGAACGGGAATCCCCGCAAGCCACTTCATCAGCGTAACCCTTTCCCTAGGGTCTACGGATATGCCAATATCATACTTTTCTTTGCGAAGCATATTCGCCATTTGAAAAACGCCTTTAACCCCGCCGCCGCTCTTATAGGCGTAAGGTATCACCTTATCCACGCCCTCGATAAGTTCCGCCGCCGGCGCCAAACTCTCCATTACCAAAAAATGCACCTCGGCCTCCGGATACTTCTTCTTTATCACCGGAAACACCGACGACGCTATCATCATATCCCCTAAATGCATTATCCCATCTACAAATATCTTCATGTTTTTTTCTCCGTTTGTATTAGTTGGGGCTTTGCCCCAAACCCCACAAGGGGCGTTGCCCCTTGACCCCACCAAAGGGCATTGCCCTTTGGAATCCCGGTTGGATTTTTAATGGTTTAATTTCTACAAAACAAAGAAATTTTCCTTTAAATTAAAACTAATATATTGTAGAATAAAGTATCAACAAGAGAACCCGGGAGTCCAGAGGGCAATGCCCTTTGGCGGGTGCAGGGCTGCGCCCTGCCGGGTTTGGGCGGAGCCCAACAAAAGGAGAAGAAAGTGAGACTTTATATAGCGGAAAAGCCGAGTGTGGCAAGAGAATTGGCGGCTGTTTTGGGGATTAAGGGAAAAGGCGGCGGGTACATAGATACTAACGGCGGAGTTGTCACTTGGTTGTTTGGTCATGTATTGAGGCAGGCGGAACCTGATGAGTATGACGAGAGGTATAAAAGATGGAACGAAGGGGATTTGCCCATAACGCCCGAAAAATGGCGGCTGTTTGTGTCGGAAACGGCGGCGGAACAGTTTAATACGGTTAAAAATCTGATAGAGAGAGCGGATGAAATCGTTCACGCGGGGGACCCCGATAGAGAGGGGCAGCTTTTGGTGGACGAGGTGTTGGATTTTGTGGGTTGCAAAAAGCCCGTGAAAAGGATTTTGCTGAACGCCTTGGACGAGGACAGCGTAAGGGACGCGCTCTCAAATTTAAAGGATAATAAAGAGTTTAAACCGCTGATGTTGTCGGCGCTTGCCAGAGCGAGGGCGGATTGGCTTGTGGGAATGAATTTGTCGAGGGCTTATACGTTGGCGGCAAGACGCGCCGGGTATGAAAATTTAGTGTTGCCAATAGGCAGGGTCAAGACTCCGACTTTGGCGCTTGCGGTTAGACGCGAACGGGAGATTGAGAACTTTAAACCTACGGAGCATTACGGGATAAAGGCGAAGTTCTCCAAAGACGGGGAAAGTTTCTTTGCGACTTGGAAACCTAAAGAGGATTTGGAAGGCGTTGACAGCGAAGGCAGGCTTTTAAACAAAAAAATTGCGGAAGAAAAGTTAAGCGACTTTTTAAAGGAACCTACGAATGGAAAAATAGCGACTTTTGAGAAGAAAAAACAGTCGGAAAAAGCGCCGTTACCGTTTTCACTGTCGTCATTGCAGGTTTTGGCGGGAAAACGTTTCGGTTATGCGCCGCAGTTGGTATTAGATACGGCGCAGGCGTTGTATGAAAAGAAACTGACGAGTTATCCCCGTTCGGATTCTGAATATGTGCCTGAAAATCAATATAAGGATAGAGAACGGATAATCGGGAATTTGAAGGCTGTCGGCGGCGTATTGGAGGAATGGGCAGACGGCGCGAATTTGAAGCTAAAGAGCCGCGCTTTTAACGATAAGAAGGTGTCTGCACATCACGCCATAATTCCCACAAAGATTAAGGCGAATTTGCGGGAACTGACGGAAGTCGAGCGAAATATATACATATTGATAGCGAGAAATTACATCGCTCAATTTTACGGCGACCATGTGTTTGAACAGGCGAAACTTACGCTAGCGTACAAAAACGAAATTTTCGCCGCAACGGGCAGGACAGAGCTTGAAATCGGTTGGAAGGTACTTTATAAAGAAGCTAAAAAAGACGATGAAGAAGAAAGGCAAGATGAAAACGGCAAATTGCCGCCTATGAGGAAAGGCAGCGCGGTTCAATTTGAAGACGGCAAAGTGGAGACAAAGACCACAAAACCGCCCTCAAGATTTACGCCCGCAACGCTCCTTGCCGCCATGAAGGGAATACATAAGTATGTGCTTGACCCCGCGTTAAAAGCGGGATTAAAAGCTGTCTACGGCATAGGCACGGAAGCCACAAGAGCGTCGATGATTGACGAACTTTTAAAGCGGGGATTTTTAAAGTATAAAGGCAGAACCAAACAGCTAATCCCAACCGACGCCGCCTATTTAATGATAGACATTCTGCCAAAGGATATGACATACCCGGATAAAACGGCGGTATGGGAAGACTACCTGAGAGAAATGGCGGACGGCAAAGGAACTTTAGAAAGTTTTATTAATGAACAAATAGACTTTGTAAAAGAACTTGTGAAAGTCGCGAAAAAGGTGCGGATAAAGCCTGTGGGGAAATACCCGTGCCCCAGGTGCAATCAAGGCTCGCTCGTAAAGCGTAACGGCAAGAACGGCGTATTTTGGGGCTGCTCCAACTATCCCAACTGCCGCATGACGGCGGATGACAAAAACGGCGCGCCGGATTTGTCGGGGAAAAGCGCAAGCAGAGAGCAATATCAAAATCAAAGTTTTTCTTCGTCGTATTCTTCAAACGCTGTGCCCGACGATGTGATAGCGTTTTTGAACGCGGAAGGAGCGGGAGAGTAGAAGATCGCGCACATAGCCTAAATTTGACAAACACGTATTTTTCATGTAAAATGCAAGGGTTATACGAAAACAAAGTTTTCGTCTCTATCCTGCTTTAAAGCTGGAAAAATGAGAAAAAGACGGGAACGAGTTTTACTTAGGAGATGGTATTTTGGAAGATAAAGAAAGGAGTTCGTTTTCGGGTTCGTTGGGGTTTGTGCTGGCGGCGGCGGGCAGCGCCGTCGGGCTTGGCAATATTTGGCGCTTCCCCTATTTGGCGGCGAAAAACGACGGTGGACTTTTTCTCGCGGTTTACATTATACTCGCGCTTACTTTCGGCTTCGCGCTTTTGATGAGCGAAATCGCCATCGGTCGCATGACTAAATCTAGCCCCCTTAAAGCTTACGGACAACTCAGCTCAAAATTTAAGTGGATAGGTTTTTTTGCCACCTTGGTGCCGTTTATGATTTTCCCGTATTACTGCGCCATAGGCGGTTGGGTTACCAAGTATTCGCTTGCGTACCTCACCGGAGTCGGCGAAGGCGTAGCGGCGGACGGCTTCTTCGGCGGGTTTATCACGTCGACCACGGAACCTATTGCGCTTATGGCGGTGTTTTTGCTAATATCGGCGCTCGCTATTGTGTCCGGCGTCAATAAGGGAATAGAGCGCGTGTCGAAAATTTTGATGCCCTCGCTTTTTTTCCTCATTATCGCCATAGCGATTTTTGCGCTTAATATCAGCCATACCGAAAACGGCGTGACTCGCACGGGATTAGACGGACTTTTTGTGTATATGGTGCCGGACTTGACGAATGTTACGCCGTCTCATTTCATAGGCGTTCTCCTTGACGCTATGGGGCAGCTCTTCTTCTCCATCAGCGTAGCTATGGGTATTATGGTGGCTTACGGCTCTTATTTTAAGGATAGCGGCAATATTTCCAAAAGCGTTATACACATCGAATTTTTCGATTGGCTTGCGGCGTTTTTGGCGGGCGTTATGATTATCCTTCCGCTTTATGTCTTTATGGGCAGAGAAGGTATGGGAGTTGCGGGACCTTCGCTCGTTTTTATCACCATGCCGAAAATATTTACCGCAATGGGTTCAATCGGAAGTTTTGTAGGCATAGCGTTTTTTGTTTTGGTTTTCTTTGCGGCGCTCACCAGCAATATCTCCATAATGGAAGCCATTGTTTCAAGCTTAATGGAACACTTCAACATCAGCCGCAAGACCGCGACCTTGGCGCAGACCGTTATAGCTCTCATAATAGGCGGCATTGTTTGCCTTGGGTATAACGTCTTTTATTTTGAAGTTAAACTTCCGACAGGCGCGACCGGTCAAATTCTTGACATCATGGACTTTATCAGCAACAACTTATTAATGCCGATAGTCGCTATCAGCACCTGTATTTTAATAGGTTGGTTCGTAGGTCCCGAAAAAATCATAGCGGAAGTCACCAAAAACGGCGAGAAATTCTACATCCCGAGACTCTACAGCTTTTTGATGAAATACGGCGCGCCCGTTGTACTTACGATTTTATTGTTTAAGTCCATAGGTTTATTGTCGTAGTTGCTGTTCACAGTTGCGGACTCTCCTCCCTGCCGCTTCGCGGCTGTCCCTCCTCTGGGAGGAGGGCTTTTTACGCTATCTTAAAACTTTCCTATTAGTGCCCCCCTCCTAGAGGGGGGTAGGGGGGAGTTCTCGCCTCGTAGAGGCGCATTCTCTGTATGTGAATAGTATAGTAAACGCCATTAAATTTTGTGATTTGCTTCCCCGCCCGAATGGCGGGGAAGCAAACCAAAGTAAAAATATTTTTTGCGTTCACTATAACAGGATTTAAGACAACAAAAAAGCAACCTCAAAACAGGTTGCATTTATGAAAATTTTATGGCAGAATACATTCAAGCGGTTTGCTTGAGCGTGGCCTTAAAGCCCCCGAAAGGGGGTGAAGTTATGAACAGATGCGAATTGGTCTACTTATTGACGGTAACGTTGATATGCCTAACTGTTATCCTAGTAAAAAACTAAAAAGCCGTCGCAAGTTTGACTGACTCGACGGCTTCCTAATTCGGTAACGCTTTAGGGGGCTGGTCTCGTGACACCGCCCGAAGCCTCGCCCATCAAGCGGGGCTTTTTCTTATGTTCATAATACTACATTTTAAAAACTTTTTCAATAAAAATTTTAAGAGTAATACAACTGACAAAATAAGCAGGATTTTTATAAAGGCGCGTCAAAATAAGTATGGAAATATTTTTTATAGTAAACGCCATTAAATTTTGTGATTTGCTTCCCCGCCCTTCTGGCGGGGAAGCAAATTCAAGTAAAAATAATTTTTGCGTTCACTATAAACGCAAATCAAAAAGGAGCCAACATGAAAGTTTCAGCGTTAATCCTATGTCTGTCGGTTGCAATCATACTCCTAGCCGGATGCGGCGAAGAAAAGGCGAATAAAGACGAGCCGCCGTTGGCGCGGACAATGGTCGTTGCCGAAAAAGAGGCGCTAATAGCGAAAGAGTATGCGGGAAAGGTCGTATCTCGTCATGAGGTCAATCTCTCGTTTCAAGTTGGCGGCGAGGTCAGCGGACGTTTTGTAGACCCCGGAAAATTCGTTCAAAAGGGCGAAGTCCTCTTAACCATAAATCCGAGGGACGTTCGCGCAAACGTTCAAACGGCTGAGGCGGAGGTTGAAGCAAGACGCGTAGAGGCGGAGCTTGCCGAGGTAAACGCGAAAAGGTATCGCGAATTATATAGGGAAGGAGCCGCCGCAAAGGCTGTTTTGGACGAGTACGAAACGAGGGCGAAAGCGGCAAAATCCGCATTGGAAGCGGCTATGGGCAATTTGACAAGGGCGAACAACGCCGGGGATTACGTCAATTTGAAAGCGCCCGTAAGCGGCGTGGTGTCCGCCGTAAATGTCGATGCGGGTCAAGTGGTGGCTGCCGGCGCCCCTGTGTTGACTTTGGCGGATACTAACGAACTTGAGCTTGAGATAGATTTGCCGGAGACGGAGTTTGCCAACGTTAAGGCGGGGGACGCTGCCGCTTGCGAATTTTTCGGCATTGAGGGCGAATACGCCTTAACCGTTCGCGAGATAACCCCTGCGGCAAACGCCGCGAGCCGTACATTTAAGGTTAGGCTCAGCGTAGAAAATCCTCCCGACAATATTGTTTTGGGAAAAAGCGCAAAGGTGAGGTTTAAAACGACGGCAAAGGCTGTGGAAATTCCGCTTAGCGCCATTGATAAGGAAAACGGCGAACTTGCCTGTTGGGTGGTAGAAGATAATAGAGCGCGTAAACGAAAGATAAAAGCCGAAGTCGGTGAAAACAATTCCGCAAAAGTTGAGCTTCCCGCGGGTACGATTGTGATTACGGCGGGGATTCATCTGTTAAAAGAGGGAATGGAAGTGCGAGTGGAAAAGTGAAAAATTTAACTGAAATTTCCCTTCGTCATAAAAATTTAATATGGTATTTTATAATTGTAATAGCTCTGGGCGGCGTTTTCGCATTTCGCAATTTGGGACGCATGGAAGACCCGAGTTTTACAATTCGCCAGATGATAGTTTCCGCGGTGTGGTCAGGGGCGACTGCCGAGGAAATGGCAAAGTTTGTGGCGGAGCCTTTGGAGAAGAAGCTGCAAGACACTCCCGGGCTCGATTACATAAAGAGCGAGTCCCGTCCCGGTGAAGTCAGGGTGTTTGTGAATTTAAAGGATACTACGCCCGAAGAAAGTATTCGCCCAACTTGGCTTGAAGTCAGAAACCTAGCTCAAGACGCGGCTCGTAATATGCCGGAAAATATTTTGGGTCCCTTCTTTAACGATAGGTTCGACGACGTTTTCGGCTCGATTTACGCTGTCACAGGCGAGGAGTATTCGTACGAAGAGCTTAGAGTTGAGGCGGAAAAATTTCGCCGCAAAGCCCTTGAGATAGAAAGCGTTCAAAAGGTGGATCTCATAGGCGTTCAAGAGGAGAGAGTGTATGTTGAAATAACCTCCGATACCTTAGCTAATTTAGGCGTTGGTTTTAACGATATAAAAACCGCCTTGGAAGCGGAAAACTTACGTTATCCGACGGCGGACATCACCACTGATAAGGAAAAAGTGTATGTGCGTTACGGCGGCGCGTTTGGCGATGTCGAGACGATTAAAAACCTTACGATTTCCATAAAAGGCAATCTAACAAAACTCGGGGATATTGCTACCGTCGAACTTCGCGATAAGGAGCCGAACGATGCGAAGATGTTATTCAACGGCAAAAAAGCTGTCGGAGTTAAAATTTCCATGGAAAACGGCGGCAATATATTAGAACTGGGTAAAGATTTGAACCGCCTTGAGGCGGAGACGAAAAAACTGTTGCCGTTGGGCATGGAGATAGGAAAAGTTGCGGATCAGCCCGGGGTTGTCGAGGATTCTATCGACGAATTCACCAAAACCCTCTTTGAAGCTATCGTTATCGTGCTGTTGGTGAGTTTTTTCTCGCTTGGGACGCGCACGGGGCTGGTGGTTGCCTTCTCCATTCCATTGGTGCTTGCCGCCGTGTTCCTCTTTATGTATCTGACGGGGATTGACTTACATAAGGTATCGTTAGGCGCGCTTATCATCTCTTTAGGTCTGTTGGTTGACGACGCCATTATCGCCGTCGAAATGATGAGCGTAAAATTAGAGGAAGGGCTTTCTAGGTTCGACGCGGCGTGTTACGCTTTTAACGAAACCGCTATGCCGATGCTTACCGGCACGCTTATCACGGTTGCGGGATTTATCCCCGTGGCGTTTTCAAAGGGACTTGCCAGCGAATTCTGCGCTGCGTTGTTTCCGGTTATAGGCGCAGCGTTAATTATTTCTTGGTTCGTTTCGGTAATGGTTGCGCCGTTTTTTGGAACATATCTCATAAAGACAAACGAAAAGCCGGAAAATGCGCGGGAAAGCAAATTTTACAGGCTTTTTAGAAGAGTTTTGGAAAAGATATTGGCGTATCCTAAAACCACCGTTGTTGTTACAGTATTTTGCTTTGCGTTATCGTTATGGGGATTTACCTTTGTAAAGCAGGAATTCTTCCCCGCGTCGGTGCGTCCCGAAATACTTTTGGATTTAAGATTATCTCGCGGAACTTCCATAACGGAAACGGAGATGGTTGCAAGAAAACTTGCCGCTTTTGTTGACGAATTAGAGGGCGTTAAAAATTACGCCTGCTATGTAGGCGAAGGCGCGCCAAGGTTCGTGTTGACCGTAGACCCGGAGCTTCCCGACGACAACTTCGCTCAATTCGTTATTACGGCTGAGTCGGCAAAAGCAAGAGAAACGTTACAACAAAGACTTAACGTAATATTGCAAGAGGAGTTTTACGACGTTAAGAGCCGAATGCATCTGCTTGAGACGGGACCTCCCGCAAAAGCGCCGGTGATGCTTAGAATATCCGGCGATGATTTTGCTTCTGTAAAAAATTCCGCAGTTGAAGCGATGAATTTAATTACAGAAAAACATCTTGCAAAAAACGTAACTCTTGACGTGAACGAAGAAACGGGAATTCTAAAACTGGATTTGGATCAAGGGCGGCTTGCGGCGTTAGGACTCACAAGAGGTCTCATAAGTCAAACCCTGTACGGCATGGTAGACGGCGCAAAGGTAGGCGAATACTATGTTCGCGACAAAACGGTACCTATTGAAGCAAGGCTTGACAAAGCGGACAGAAACGAACTCAATAAACTCAACTTCGTACCGCTGAGAACGGCGGCAAATCAAGCAGTAACCTTATCTCAAGCGGGAGAGTTAAAACTTGCGACGGAACCTGCTTTAATAGCGAGACGAAATTTGCGGGAAACGATAACGCTGACGGGCGAGCTTCCGGCGACAAACTTAACCGCCAACAACGCGACAAAAGCCGCGCTGACCGCTGTCAACGGCGACTTAAACTTGCCGCGCGGAACAAAAATCGAGGCGGCGGGGGCGCTGGAGGACAGCGCGAAATCTTTATCACACATAGCAAAACCAATTCCGTTAATGATATTTGTAATGATGACGCTCCTAATGTTCCAGCTCCGTCGCGTAAAAGACATGACGCTTGCGCTTTTGACGGCTCCAATGGGGCTAATCGGCGTAACTTTGGGAATGTTAATCTTAGACGAGGCCATGGGCTTTGTGGCGGACTTAGGTTTGTTGGCGTTGATGGGAATGATAATACGAAACTCGGTAATCCTCATCGACCAAATAAAAAAGCACATAGCAAAAGGCGAGACCCCGTATAACGCCATAATAGATTCGGCGATAATGCGTTTTCGTCCCATAATGCTGACCGCAATGGCGGCGATCTTAGGAATGCTCCCCTTAATGCCAAGCGTCTTTTGGGGACCGATGGCGACGGTGATAGCCTCCGGGCTTCTTATCGCCACAGTCCTAACGTTGTTGGTGTTGCCCGCAATGTATATGTTGGCGTATGGGGTCAAGCAGGAGTAAGCAAACTAAAAATTTCAAACAAAAACTATTGCTATTTTTCGCCAAAAATGGTATCATAAACATAAGAAAAAGCCCCGCTTGGTGGGCGAGGCTTTGGGCGGTTCTACGATGGTCTGCCCCCTAAAAGTTTTGGTTTTTAAGGTTTAAGCCGTCGTTCTGCTAAAAATTTCGACGGCTTTTTAGTTTTTTACTGAGATAATAATCGTGATACATATCAACGTTACCGTTAATAAATACATGAAATCATATCTGTTCATCAACGTCACCCCCTTTCGGGGGCGGGGGCCATCGTTAGCAAACCGCTTAAACGTATCTTATCATAAAATTTTCATTATCGCAACCTATTTGGGTTGCTTTTTTTATTTCTTTTGCAAAAATAAAGAAGAATCTTGACGAAAAAACCAAATTGTCATAGTATACAGGTAAGAAGGTGAAGCGTATGAAGAAAA
>JAFXOC010000571.1 GCA_017529085.1 Selenomonadaceae bacterium
TTTCGCTACCCTTGACGGTTGCGTCATTTACCACCCATACGACAACGCCGCCGTCTTTCGTCACTCGAAACAACTCGACGGCAACAGACTCAAAGTCAAAAGAATAGCCTTTGTAAGAGCGAAGATTATCGTATGGCGGGGAAGTGACCGTTAAATCAATAGAGCCGTTATCGAGCATTTTCAAACCTTCCACGCAGTCGATATTGTATATTTTGTTTTTCTCAAGCATTTTCCATGCTCCTTAAAAATTTCAAATTGAAAAGGAAATGCCGCGTTATTGTAGAATTGGTATATATGAAATACACATAAGCGAATGGAGGAATCAATTATTATGTCGACATATTCTCGCAGAGACTTTGTTAAGTTTATGGGAATTGCTGCCGTAAGTTCTATGTTTCCGCTTCAAGCGGATGGTATCGGATATAAAACCGCAAACGCAGTAGAACACAAGCCGAAAACTTTTGATATTAAAAAAGGCGAATATAAAATTATTCCCATCAATAACAATACTTGGTGTATACAAGAGGCTAATGTCCGCTGTTTCCTTTTAACCGGGTCGAAAGAAGCTCTTTTGATTGATAGCGGAAATAATATTCATAACGCTAAAGAAATCGCCCAAAGTTTGACAAATCTCCCGATAAAGCTATTAAATACACACGCTGACAGAGACCACATCGGGAGTAACAATGAATTTGATGAATTCTACATGAGTATGGCTGAGGCATCAAATTATTACCACGGGCAAAATCGGCGCGGCGCAATTATTCCTACCGAGCATGGCGATAAACTTAATATTGGAAACCGCCCGCTTGAAATTATCGGCTTACCGGGGCATACGCCCGGAAGTATCGCCGTACTAGATGTTAATAATCGCGCTCTTTTTAGCGGCGACCCGATACAAGATGGAGAAATTTATATGTTTGGCGTTCAGCGGGAACCTCACGCATATGTTCTCAGCCTCAAACGATTGGAGAAATACACAGGTCGTTTTGATACTATCTATCCGGCGCATAGTAATTGCCCGGTATCGCCCAATTTAATCGTTCCTCTTTACAAAGGTGTTGAAGAAATTTTAGCGGGTAAAATACAAGGTACGGACGCTGTATTACATAACACGCCTATAAAAAAATTCGATGTCAAAGTCGCCACAATTCTTGGAGACGCTAAATTATAATTTTTATACTTTGCGGGAGCAGAGCAAACGCTCCATTAAATCATCTTGCGGTGTCGCACCTTTGTACTCCTTGGCGAGATTTTCTCGAACCACGGAATATATCTCATTCCATAGCCTATTGGTCTGTTTCATATAAAACTTAATTAAAACTTCTTTGAAAATTATTTTGCGAATTTTTACGCGCGAGCCCAAGCCGGTCAAGAACTGGCGGGGGGGGTTACGAGATTTTGACTCCCCCTCCCCACAACCGATGCGGATTTACGAGCATTACTTTTACGATATAAAAAGTTTTCAATAAGTTTTAAAAAGTTTTTCCTCGCTTATGAATACGCTCGTGACAACTGACGCAAAGACTCATCAAATTGCCCTCGTCATTCGTTCCACCGTTCGCTAAAGGTATTTTATGATGTACCAAAGTAGCAACAGTCGCTTTCTTTTTGACAAGACACTTCTCACAAAGCGGGTAAGTCTTGATGTATTTGTCGCGTACCTTTTTCCACGCTCCGCCGTAGCGTTCGCGGTGATTGTAACCTTGGGCGAAGTGTTCGTAGTGTCTTTGCATTTCTTTTCTATGTTCCTCGCAGTAGCCGCTCTTGTGGTCGGTTAGTTTGGGGCAACCGCCGAAACGGCACGGTCGCTTTGGTTTTCTTGGCATAAGTTTACCTCTTTCGGGAAATAAAAAAGCCTCCGATTTCTCGAAGGCAAAGTATCTTAAATTCTCACACTAGCATTATATTATACTTGACTAGGAAGTACAATGATTTAGTGTATACTCTTTAAAAAATTTTTCAAAAGCCTTTAACGCTCTCGCGTGAAGCGTATGAACCCAACGATAGCTGAAATTCATCTCGGTGGCTATCCGCTCCCAAGACATAAAACTGAAGTAACGAAGCTCTAAAATGGTCAGGCACTCCGCGTCTTCCATTTTGTTTATCAACTTCATAACCTCACGCTTCAAGTCTATCAAGCGGTCAACGTCATCGTTGATGTCGTTTTGCAAATCAATAATTTTATCCAGCATGTCCTCTGTACGGTGAACATTCCTCGAACCGCTGCCGGTTTCTGTTCCCAAAGTCGATGTAACCTTTGTCGCAATGTCGCGTAACAACTCAACCTGCCGCAGCTTACTTTGTATTCTTTTATCGACATAATACGCTTGACTTAAATGTTCCTTTGCCGTCATATCTTTACCTCCGTTTACTATTTGTAAGTCGAAATTTTTACCTGCAAACTTTATTTTTGTAAATCACTTTTAGTGACTCACAAAAATAAAGTTTGAGATTTCTAGCCATCGAGCATAACTACCTCGATGAAACGCTCTTTATTTGCCTTTATTTTTTTAGACTTTGCGATACACATACCACCGCTCCTAAAAGTAACCGATTTAAAATTTGTTGTTACCGTAGTGATTACTGTTATTAAGTCCTTAAAACCATTGATATATCTATATCTATTTAATATATAGTAACCAAATAACCACTTTACCATTACCTATTACCTTCATATAGAGGTAAATATAATTAACTATTCAACTAAATATATATATAAGTTTCATATGCGCGCGCAAAAAAAGTAGAAATTTGGTTACTTTTGCCTCAAGACGCTTGATTTTATTGAATTTGTGGAGTAACAAAATTTGCCAATGGTAATGTTACTTCATAAAATCTTCTTCTGGAGGATAAAGTTTCTCAGCTTTCATTGGAAAAATGAAGACCCGAATTTTGACGCCTTGAATACTTCTCAAATATTGGCTTCGTTTCGCCCCGTTGACCTCGTTAAATGAGTCTGTATAACCTCTGTCAGAAAAACCTTTATGGCATTTGATGTATGAAAATTCGTTCTCCTCCAACGCTCGTCTGAGTTCGGTGGCAATAACAAGCACTTTATCGGCTTCAATTCTTCCAAGGCAGGGAGTGGCATCCTTTGAAAATCTTTTCCTATTAGTCGCAATACAATCGGTTACAAAGTCGTAAGCGCGCTCTATAACATCTTCCGCTTCATTATCGGATACATTCATCAGTAAATTTTTTCCAAATTTTACTGCCGATTTCCACGTTTATTCTTTAGATTCGCCAAAAACAAACACTCCCGCATAAAAATCGGCAAGGGCGATAAGAACGATGGTATCCAAGTGTACGCCGTCTACGTTTAGACTTTCCGTCATCTTTTCGATTTCTTCGGATAAATTCTCGGTAAGAATATGTTGCAGAAATATTTTACCTGCAAAACTGTAATTATATGTCCAAATCCCGCAAGGAGAGTATTCATATCTTCGCGGTTTTCGTCCGTCAAGAGGGTAGGTTCTTTAAACGCCCAATAAACGTGAATCCAGTGACCCGAAAATACGATAAACGTCGGTTTCAGAGGAAAAGAAGAGAGACAATCCAACGCATCTTCTTTTGTTTCGGGTAAATTTTCTTCTGTATGCGCCGGACTTTTTATGTCAAAATCGGCAAAAAGGCAGGTAGCGTAAACGGTATCGGAGGATTTGCCGCGAACGTCGTCTGGAATATCTTTTCTTCTAAGCCATGGATGGATGTGTTTTGAGTTTTTCCAACACGCTCTATTTCCGCTTCCATAGAAGATATATCGCCAAAGTGGCGAATGCTCTTATTGGGAAGCGTTACTACGGGAAAAGCGCAATCGCTGCAGTTTTGATATAAGGTTTTGTAAAAATCCATTTTGTACCTTCCTAAATTGAGAGAAAAACGTTGGATATGCTTTTGGCATTAGTTCGTCAAGTCGCTGATTTTATACGGATTTTTTTCTTTAAGATTTTTATATTTTTATATTTTTAGACTTTTAGAGCTCATCTCTAAGCGCAGTGGCAGCCTCTATCATCAAATCGGAATTTTCAATGAGTTTGTCAATAGTGTAGAGTTTATGCTTTCTGATAGAGGGCAAAACCTCGGAAGTTACCCAATGTTTAAATTTTTTTGCTGAGGGAAGTTTACTACCTAAAATCAAGCTGTAAAGTCCGCTTTCGTTGATAACGGTTACATTCTGTGCTCCCCCTTTAGCATAATTCTAAGAGCGTGTTCGGGAAGAAAGCGAAATAATTTAACTCAAATCGACCTCGCTAAAGAAATGGAAGTTACGAAAGGCACGGTTTTTACTGGGACTTTCGGGGAATACATGAATCAGAGTTATGTCAACAGTGATCTTCAAAGAATTATCTTTGAGATATAATGATGACACAATTCTGCTTTGTTGTGATGGTGCTGGATGGCATAAAACAAAATCACTTAAAATACAAAAAAATATAATTTTGTTTTTTATTCCTCCATATACCCCTGAAATGAATCCAATAGAACAAATATGGAAGGTGATTCGTAAAATAGGGGTTAAAAATGAAGTTTTTCTAACTCTTAAACATGTTGTAAATTGTATTTGCAAAACAATATCCTAACTGACTTCAGATGTTGTTAAAAGTGTAATTGCTCGTTATTGGATTTTATCCAGTTTTTAGTGAAGAATGGTATAATTTCATAAAGAAGAGTTTTTGAACATAAATCTAGCAAGAATTTTAAAAATGCTGTTAGAAACGCCTTAAAAAATATAAGTGCAAAATTCATGAAACCGTAAGTCACGGGCGTATTTTTATAAATACTCCAACACGCAGTTTCATTGGACAGTTGGGTAAAATTTTTAATTAAAGAAGTACTGATTAAATACCGAAATTTCAGTATATTTTCAGATAATATGTTGATTTTCCTGGATTTTTGGCATACCGTATAAGACTTAATCAGTGTTTCCTTAAATATAGGATATACGGTAAAAAATACCGAAAAAATATTGATAAATACAAAAAGTAAAATATTATGACAATAAAATTGGAAATTGATATAATGGAATTAAAACCAAATCTACAATTTTTAGGTAATTAGATAATTGGTGAATTTGTAAAAATTATAGACGCAGTCAACGGGTCAAGTTGCCTTTTAAATTTTTATTTAAGGACTGTGTTAAAGGTTTGCAAA
>JAFXOC010000572.1 GCA_017529085.1 Selenomonadaceae bacterium
ATAACTTTTATTTCTTGTTGTGAAAATTTCTAGAGCCGAGTTTTTATAATAATATCTTTTTAACAAAATTAATTTTATATCATCGTAATTAATTTTTATTTTATATACATGTTTATCTTTTTGATGAAACATATTTATAGGCGTTATTCTCCGCTACAAGCGTATCAAGTTCTTTGTTCCACTTTTCCACCTCTTCATCGTAAGTTTTTTTGGCAAAAAGATATTCTTCAGCATCTAAAATTTCGGCTACATAATCCTCGTATAATCTCGCGCGTTTTCGTTGCGCTAAAGCCAGTTTTTGCGTAGCTCGACGAATAGCCATATCGAAATTATGTCGCTTTTCCTTATCTTTTTCGCTTCCTTTAAAACTTGCGATAAGTTTTTCATAATCAAGACCAATTTTTATATGAGTTTGGATAACAGCCAAAACCTTTTCTTCCAATATGCGTTGAGAGAAAAAATGAGTGGAGCATTTATTTCCCGTTCTTTGGCTCTGATATGAACTGCAAACATAGCGTCCTGCCCAATTTTGGGTTTTATCATTCTTACAATAACGATTATAATACATAGGATAACCGCAATCTGCGCAAAAGATTTTACCTTTGAACAAATTTATAAGCTTTGCCCTGTATTTTTCCGTCCGTTTTAAGCTCTCATGAAATTTTTCAGCCTCTTTGTTCATAATTTTTTGAACTTCATCAAAGATTTCCGTTGAGATTATAGGCTCGTGATTATTTTGGAAAATATGCCACTCATCGGGCGTTGTACGCTCTCGATATATGCCTTTATAGATTGCGGTGTGTTCTTTGCCAAGAATAAGAGTTCCGATATATGTTGAATTTTTAAGTATGGTAGACACCAAATAAGTGTTCCAAGGTTTTTCTTGACAATAGGAAACATCTGACTTTGGAGCGTTTATTTCATTTAATGTACGGACAATTTGCCTTGTGGTCACACCTTCCAATTTCCATTGGAAAATCTGTCTCACAATATCTGCCCTAACGGGACCGGGTACGATTTTAGCGGAATTTTCGACTTTTTTATAACCATAAGGCGCGACTGCCCACCGCTTTGTCCCGTTTTTCATTCTTATTGCGACGGCGGTTTCTACTTTACGAGAGATGTCTTTAGAGTAAAAATCGTTGATAATACTGTGCAACGGTACAATAAAAGATTCTGAACTTTTGACATTTAGCGTATCAAGTCCCTCTTTTATAGAGATAAATCTGACTCCCAATTCAGGAAAAACGCTTGCAAGATATTCTCCCGAGTCTATGTAATTTCCGGCAAACCTTGAAAGATCGCGTACTACAATGGCTTTTATAACGCCATTTTTAACGTCTTCCATAAGCTCGTCAAAAGCTGGGCGTTGCATAACTGTTCCCGACCAGCCGTTATCTTCATAAATTTTGACTAATTGAAGATCAGGGCGATTCTTGACAAATTCTCGACACACGTCTTTTTGATTTTCAATGGTTTTTGTGTTGCCGGCTATACCCAAATTTTCCACGAAAAGTCGTACATAAATGGCGGTGGGGAAAATAACGGGTTTTGAATTTTTAGATTTTGTATCTTTATCAACTTGATTTTGATGTCTGCGGCTTTTTCTTCCTCTACCCATAATCACCCCTCCACTCGTGGTAGTAAATTTGCGTTACACTTCACAATTTCATTCATTCGTTTGTATTCGTCACGATAACGAAAAACCACTTCTAAAGTATGCCCCTCATAAATGAGTATTTTGTCGATAAGTGCCATTAAAACGCGACGATTCAATTCCTTAATGTTTTCATACTGACGAAATAACGCTACCCACACTTTCTCGGAATCATTGGATACCAAAGCGTCTTTTTTCTCTTTTCGTAGGCGTTCCAATAGATTGGATTTTTCTTCTATTTGCATTTTGTACTGTTGTCGAAAATCCGCATATTCCTGCTTATCCAAAATACCGTTGGTTAAATCCTCATATATTCTGAGTTTCATTTTATGCAAACGCTCAATTTCTATTTCCATATTCTCAATTTGCGTCTCATAATCTAAAATTAGACGATTGGCGGAGGGTAATTTTTCTATGTATTCCAATGTTTTGGATAAATCGAGGATATGATTTATATGACTTGCGATAGCGTTTTTGACTGTTCGAGTTAGCTCCTTCAAACTCATATTATGAGGACTGCATCCCTCGTGCCTTTTATTGGTAGAGCAAACAAAATAGTAATACTTTTTTCTCTTTGAAGGCACTGTCTTTCTAACCATAGGTTGACCGCAATCGCCGCAAAAAAGAAATCCCGAAAACGGATTTGCCTCTGCGTCCGCGCTGACTATACGCACATCTCTACCCAACATATTTTTTACAGACATAAAATCATCGTATGTTATTAAGGCAGGAAGAGCGTCTTCCACACGAATCCAATCGTTTTCGTCTCGTTTTTGAATAACATGAACCTTATAATTTGGCGTTCCTCTTTTACCTTGAGCGAGAATACCAATATACGCCTCGTTTGTAAGAATACGGCGAACAGCGTTATATGACCATTTAGCCTTTTCACTTGTTTTAAAGCTCGTTTCAAAGTTAATCCCGCTTGAGATTTTATGTTCTATTGGCGAAGGAATACCGATATTATTCAGATAATCCGCAATTTGCCCTATGCTTTTACCGTCTTTGTATAACGAGAAAATTTGCTTAACGGTCTCCCCCGCTTTTTCATCGACAATGAGTTTATTTTTGTCTTGCGGGTCTTTCATATATCCGTAAGGCGTATAAGCTCCCACATATTCGCCCTTACGCCGTTTAACATCTAAATTCGACCGTATCTTTACCGATAAATCTTTGCAATATGAGTCGTTGATAAAATTTTTTATCGGTATAACAAAATCATTAGCTTGATGATTTACCCCTAAACTATCGTAATTATCGTTGATGGAGATAAAACGAATACCGAGTATGGGAAAAACCTTTTGAAGATAACGCCCGCTATCCACATAATTTCTGGCGAAACGAGAAAGATCTTTCGATAAAACAATGAAAATGATACAATTCATAAAAATGTAAAAATCCCTCAAAAGTCCTTATAATATAGACTTTTGAGGGATTTTTTGTGTCAGGTTTTCGTCGTAATTTATGGTCAAATAATGTGTGAAAGAAAATGAAAA
>JAFXOC010000573.1 GCA_017529085.1 Selenomonadaceae bacterium
ATGGTATTATCAATGACATAGATATCAACATTCTCGCTTTTCCAATGATCAACCCAAACATCATTAGCCTTTGCTGAATTTATAGGCAAAAATAGAACAGTTAAAGCAATCAAGAAAAATATCGCATAAAATTTTCTCATCGTGTCTCAATCCTTTCGTTAAATATTATTATAAAAATCATCGCTGTAAATATTATAAGTTTTGCCGTCGTAGCTTCTTCTCGTTAAATTTCCATAGAACTTCATATTATACGCGAGTGCAAAAGCAATTTCACCGGCAGGCATTCTAATTCCCGTTTCTGCCCAGCTACCATCGGGGTTTAAATAAACCCAATCGTTTGGTTTATTTTCAACGTACATTCTTATATTGTTTGAATTGTAATAAAATCTATAGGTTTGGACAGAATTAATTTTTCCACGCCCGCCATACATATAAAAATCATCTTCGTTACCGATAGCGGAACTTGCAGAAACAACATTGACAGCGATTATATAATGAGGCGGATCATAGCGATGAACATTGAGTGAGCTGCGGTCAACGTACCAAGCTGTCCCCATTTTGCCATCGCAGAGTATGAAATTCCTATCTCCGTTTAAGTAAGTCGGATAATTTGCAAAAGTTCGCTGTCCAAAAGCTGAAATAAAAAGAATAGCGAGAGCCATTAAAAATAATTTTTTTACCATTTTGTACCTCCGAAAATTATACGAGATTAACTATAGTAAACGACGAAATAATTGCGCTTGATTTTGTTTCCCTGACCTTCAGTCCGGGAAGTAAAACACAAAACTTTAGTTCGTTTACAACAACAAATTTTATTACAACGCAACAGATTTTGCAAACGCTTTCATGTGGTTGATTGCGCTTCTCTCACCCGTGTAATTCTCGGTCATTATCACCAAGATAGTGTCCTGACCGTTTCTGTATATTATGCCTCCGTCATCGTATAAGCCAACCAATGCGCCGGTTTTATGCGCAATAACTGCATTGGGGATGGCGGATGGAAAACAATCCTTATCTGTTTGACCTTTTAAAAATTCGAGCATAATTTCATCGTGCTTTTGACTGACGCAAGAATGATAATAAATTTTTCTGAAAATCTCGCCCAAATCCGAAACCGAGGATATGTTTTCACGTCCTGCCCGAACAGCTACGGTATCCATCATCTTTCTCTTTAAAACGGTATCCTTATAGCCGCAACTCTTTATATATGCGTTTATCTTGTTCATTCCAACTCTGTCTATAATCATGTTGGTCGCCGTATTATCGCTTTCCGTTATCATCAATCTAAGAATTTCACGCATAGACAAACGCGAACCATTGGCGTAACCTGCTAAAATTCCGGCTCCTCCGACTTTATCCGAGGATTTAAGCGTCATCACCTCATCTATCGAGAGCCGCCCGGCTTTATCCTCCTCCATAACTGCCGCCAATATGAAAACTTTGATCATACTCGCAGAACGCATGGGTTTAGACTTATAAACATACGGAGAAGATGATTTTTGCGGATAAGCCAGATATACCGAATACTCTGTGCCATCATTTAAATTTGCGCTTATTTTCCCCTGTATACCCGCAAAAACATCCGAAGTCGCCACAGCTGAAGACGAAGCTGCTTCACAAACGGGGCGCATTTCCTTTGTTACAATAGTCTCAGGTTTACTCGTTATGCACGATGCTGATTTTTGCGAGCTATTATCAAAAAAAATAACAAATTCCATTAAAGTGAAAAGAAAAACTAAAAACGTTATCGGTATAATTTTATTCTTCATATTTAAATTAA
>JAFXOC010000063.1 GCA_017529085.1 Selenomonadaceae bacterium
CGTTTGGCCTTGTGCGCCTTTTTTGGAGAAAATGAAGAAAAAAGTTTTAGAATTTGCGAAAAAATATAAGCTTTTTGAAAAGAAAAAAATTCTCGCTGCGGTTTCGGGCGGCGCTGATTCCATGGCGCTTTTGCATTTTCTTTTAGGTTTGTCAAAAGAGAAAGATTTAAAAATCGCAGTTCTTCACTTTGAACACGGTATCAGGGGAGAAGAATCAATACGCGACATGAATTTTGTCAAAGAGTGTTGCGAGAAACGCGATATTCCCTGTTTTATCGGCGAGGGCAACGCGCCGGAATTTGCAGAGGAAAAAAAAATCACCCTTGAGATGGCGGCAAGAACTTTGCGATATGAATTTTTTAATGAAATTTTAACAAAAAAGGGTTACGATGTAATAGCCACGGCGCATCATGCCGACGATCAAGCGGAGACTCTGCTTTTAAACTTAATTCGCGGCAGCGGCATTAAAGGACTTGCCGCTATGAGACCCATAAGAGAAAATATTATAAGACCCTTTTTATCTGTAACCAAAAGGGAAATTTTGGAATATGTAAACCAAAATCATATTCCGTATTGCGAAGACTCAACCAATTTTTCTTTAGATGTGAGAAGAAATCGCCTGCGCCATGAGATATTGCCGATGCTTGAAAGTTTTCAAGACGGCGTGAAGGAGCGTTTAAACTCGCTTTCTGATATTGCCCGAGTTGAGAATGATTATATTGAAAGTATTGCAAAGGAAAAGCTGAGCTTACTAAAAAAAGAAAATCTGCCATTGTTTCGCGCGGAACATCTTGCGCTTCAAAGGCGAATAATAATGGCGTTTTTAGAAAATAACGGCGTTTTATCCGATTTTACCCATATTGAAGAGATAAGGAAGATGTTGCTAAAAGGCGAATTAGGCAAACGAACGGAACTTGGCGGCGATGTTCTTGCCGAACTTTCCTATAAAGGACTGCAAATTTTTAAGAAGAGCGGAGAAATTCAGCCCGTAATCTTAAAAATTCCCGGGGTAAATGTTTTGTCGGAGTACAATATAAAAATTACGGTAGAAATTTTGGATGCACCGCCGAAAAAAACATTGCCCCATGAGTATTACGCGGATTTAGACAAAGTTTCAAGTGTTATTACGGTATCTCACAGGCATGATGGAGACAAAATCGAATTAAAAATCGGGAAAAAGAGCGTAAAGAAAATTTTTATGGAGGAAAAAATCGAACGAGGTAGAAGAAATAAATATCCGATAATTTTTTCGGAGAAAGATATTTTGTGGATTCCATTTTTGAGAAGAAGCGTATTTGGAAGCGTTTCTAAGGAGACGAAACGCATTTTATACATGAAAGCGGAGGGAATTAATGAATGATTTTGAAAAGGACGTGGAAAGAATTCTCATTACGGAGGAAGAAATTCGCGCCCGCGTGCAGGAAATCGGAAACGTAATATCGAAAGACTACAATGAGGATAACGACGTGGTTGCAATAGGAATTTTGAAAGGCGCGTCGATTTTCTTTGCGGATCTCGTAAGAGCAATAAAAATTCCGCTTATATTTGATTTTATGATAGTTTCAAGCTACGGCGACTCGTCTATTTCAAGCGGCGAGGTAGATATAAAGAAGGAACTGGAATTCGACGTACACGGAAAAGATGTAATTTTGATAGAAGACATAATAGATACGGGCATTACCATGAGTTGCGTAAGAAAAATCATGGCGGGACGAGGAGCGAACAGCGTAAAACTTGCGGCGTTTTTGGATAAACCCACAAGACGCAAAGTAGACCTACATATAGATTATTTAGGATTCACCACTCCGGACGAGTTTTTGGTGGGCTACGGCTTAGATTATGCGGAAAAATACAGAAATTTACCTTATGTAGGAATCTTAAAACGCGAAATATATGAATAATCGAGTTTTTCGCTCAAACTTGGTAGAAATGCAACAACTGACGGTTTAATATAAAACCCATTATTAAAGTTTTTTCTTTTTCTCTTTCTTTGTTACTTTCTTTCTCTTTTTCTTTTTTACAA
>JAFXOC010000574.1 GCA_017529085.1 Selenomonadaceae bacterium
CTCTTCACGCCGTAAACCTTCTAAATGCAGAAGACGGCGGAAACCGTCGCTGTATTCTTGTTACCAATAACGAAGTGTCTTTGGAAGAGGCTAAAAATTTTGAAGAAAAAGGCATACAAGAAGGAAGCGACGAATGGAACTCGCTTGGAATCGCGCGCTTCGACACTTGGCCGCGAACTCGTTGCAGTATCTTGGGGCAAAATATCAAAGGCGAGGCGTTAAAGGGAAATTATCTCGGCTCTGATCGCCTAATGTCAGAAGGTTTTTCCGCTAACGCCATATTTTTTAAACTTGGTTTTTTGGATAAAACGAGCGTAGCTCTCGGAAAACAGCTTCAAGAGCTTATATCTATTCTATGGCTAAAAGCAGGAGCTTTTGGGGAATGTCCTCCTGCGGAAGCGAACGAGAAATATATGATTTACAGAGAAAGCAACTTCGCCGTTCTCGTCGATCCCGTATATGTAAACGAGTTTAAAGAAAAACTTTCGTCAAATATTGAAACGGTTTACATCATAACAGACTACGGAAATGAGTTTAATAACATATCAGCTTTTTTAAATATAAAAAAATCATATCAACTTTACAAAAATTATCTTGAAAATTTTAAAATAAATGGGAGGGATAGATTTTGAGGCTTCAGAAATACGCTTTTCAAACAGAAGCGACAAATAAACTTCGTAAAGCTGTGGCGCGCTCTTTAAAAGGTTATATCTCCAATAACGACAGCGAGCATAATTATATAATATCCTTGCAAGCGCCGACGGGAGCGGGGAAAACTATAATAATGGCGAGTTTGATAGAAGATATTTTCTTTGGGTCAACTATAAACGACGGAAAGGAAATTCCCGATATTTTTGACGCGCAATATAACGCTATATTTGTGTGGCTGTCCGATTCGCCCGCGCTCAATTTGCAGTCTAAGGCGAAAATAGAGCTTAACGCAAATAAAATTCCGGCGGGAAGATGTAAGGTTATAGAGGAAAATAATTTTAATCAAGAGTATCTTGACGAAGGTTATATATACTTTTTAAATACGCAGAAATTATCAAAGAGCGGAAATTTAGGCAAACACGGCGATAATAGAAGTTGGACGATGTGGGAAACTTTGGAAAATACTGCGCGGGATAAGGCGGATAGATTTTATTTTATAATCGACGAAGCGCATCGGGGAGCCAAGGAAAGGGAAGCCGGAAAACAGACAACCATAATGCAAAGGTTTATTAAAGGGTATAAGGAAGAAAATATGCGTCCTATGCCTATCGTAATTGGGATAAGCGCGACGGCGGAGAGATTTAATAAGCTAATAAAGGATAAGTCGAATCATACCGTTGAGGAAATTTACGTTCCCGTGCAAAAGGTCAAAGGTTCGGGACTTTTGAAGGATAAAATAAAAGTGATTTATCCCGAAAACGAAAAAATGGATTATATGGGCGTGGTACAACCCGCAACGGAAGAATGGATAAATAAATGCAATCATTGGCGGGAATTTTCAAGTAATTATCACAAAAAAAATGTTGATCCCGTATTTTTAGTGCAGGTGGAAAACGGCGAAGGTAAAACGGTTTCAAATACCGATTTAAACGCTGTTTTAAGTACGATAGAGGACAAGGCGGGGAAATTTCACGAAAACGAAGTGGTACACGCTTTCGGAAGCGTAGGTGATATAACAATAAACGGTTTAAAAGTGCATAGCGTCGCGCCCGAAAGTATAGAGGAGAATCATAATATAAAATTGGTGTTTTTCAAAGAAGCCTTGTCAACGGGCTGGGATTGTCCGCGAGCTGAAACTATGCTCTCTTTTCGTCCTGCCGACGACGCCACATATATAGCGCAGTTGTTAGGTCGAATGATTCGCACGCCGCTTGGCGCAAGGGTAACAGTTGACGATACTTTAAACGAGGTAAGACTTTATGCGCCGCGGTTTAATAAAGAAAAAGTAGAAAAGATAATTGAAGTTTTTAAATCTGCCGAAGGGGAAGAACTTCCCGCAGATATAGAAGCAGAATCAACGGCAAAACCAACAAGAGTTTGGACGGCGAATCCTAAAAAAGTCGATCCTAATCAAATTCCGCTTTTTCCCGATACAAAACCGCCGACAGAGCGAGACATCGAACCGCAAGAGCCGCAAACGAAACCGGAAGTCCCGCCTTTTGTAAATTCGCCGGTAACACCGCCAACAACTCTGCAAATGCCTGAAAAACCGACAATCCCCGAAGTCAAATTAAAGCCGGAGCAAATTCCATTATTGCCCGAAATAAATCGAAAGGAAATTTTAGATTTTATAAACAAAAAAGGGTATCTTTCCTATACGATAAAAGACACCCAAATCAACGATTTTTTGAAATCTTTGATGGATTTAGCGTCGCTTTTTACAATTCATGGAATTTATCCTAAAGCCAATAATGAAATTGAAGCGGAAATAACGGAAATGATACATAATTACGCCGAAAATTTGCGTAAATTTGGCAGATATGAGAGTATGAAAAGCGATATATCGGCAGGTCGTTTGGTTATAGAAGTTTTTGACGTTTTTGGCGAAGAAATTAAATTTTCAAGCCAAACGGAGCTTTTTATGTCGGAAAAAATAATTGATCGACAGGCAGAACTTGCAAATGAAAGATTAGGCTCTCACGGATATGTAAATTCTTATATGAGAAGATATGAAAAAGAATTGGGTCATTCAAATTGCAAAGTAGATTGCATTTTATTTGCGGCTGAAAATGATTGTTTAAAAGAACTTTTTGAGTACGCAAAGAAAAAATTTCATTATTTCAATGATAATTACAGAAAATATGTGTCCGATAAAGGCGAAGAGGTAAAAAAGCAATATAATAAAATAATTTCCGCCGGAGATAAAGTCAGTAAGACCCTATTGACTTTGCCGGAAAAAATAGACAATCGTACAAATGAACATGATAAAAAATATTACGATCATTTTTATGTGGATGAAGAAAAGGGATACGCGAATATAAAGTTAAATTCATGGGAAGAACATACGATCGAAGAAGAAAGAGAGCGAAGAGATTATATTTGTTTTATAAGAAACACAGCCAAAGCGAATTGGGCGTTAAAAATTCCCTATAAGATAGATAATCAAGATAAAGCGATGTATCCCGATTTTTTAATAGTGAGATCCGAGCCTCAGTCAAAATACGTAATAGATATTTTAGAACCCCACAGCGAAATATTTGCAGATTCACTGGCAAAAGCGAAGGGAATGGCGTTTTATGCGGAAAATGAAGAAAAGATCGACAGAGCGCAAATGATTCGCGAGGAAAAAGACAAAGCGACAGGAAAGAATGTTTTGCGAAGGCTGGATTTAGGGAAAGGGGAAATAAGAGAAGCTGTAAAAAATGCTATTTCCGTAGAAGATTTTGAAAATATTTTTAAGAAATACGGGGTAGTTGAGCATTAAGGAATTTTCATGTCTCTGGCGAAACACGAAAATTCCTTAATTGTGGAAAATATCTCATTAAGAAAGCGCAGGGGGAAAAAGATTTTTAAGAACGTAACCACGATATAATTTTTTCTTTTGCGTTCTCCATATCTTTTTTGTAAATTTCTACGCCTTCAACTACTTCAGCCTTCGGTTCTAAATTCCGGATAGTAGATATTGTACACGCAAATCCTCCGCCGCCTGAAATGATAATCGCAACAATTTTCTTTCCCGATAAATCGTAAGCGTCAAAAAAAGAATATACCGGCATAGGTAAATCTCCCCACCAATTTGGATATATAAAATATATTGTTTGGTACTCATTAAGATTTTCTATGCGTGAAGAAAGCGCAGGACGCTTGTCTTTTACTCTCTCTTGTTTTCCGACTTCCAATATTTCATCATATTCGATGGGATATTTTTTTTTGGTCTTGATAGCAAACAAATCGCCTTTTACTTCCTCCGCAACCCATTCGGCTATAACTTGCTCGTCCGAATAAAATCCGTCGCCAGTTGCCTTCAGACTTGCGCCGGTAACAGCGTCAACATTTTTTGCGCGTATAGTGTTAATCCCGCGAGAAAAATATACGACAAGTGGTTTTGATTCTGTATTTTTATCTATCTGTTTTAAATCCGTTGAAGTTTCCGCGCTTTTCTTATCGAC
>JAFXOC010000575.1 GCA_017529085.1 Selenomonadaceae bacterium
ACAAGATAAAGCACAAGATTATACAATGTGAGATATAAAAATCCCGTCCACAATGGACGGGATTTTGTTATTTATTTGTAAAAGTCAAGAAAAACCGAAAAAAGTTGGCAAATATTTTTTGTATAATCAGCATAAAGACATTCGCAAAAGGCGTAGGAGCGGTTATGGCAAATGAAGTCGTAAGACGGCTAACGCCGCTTGAATGTGAACGCTTGCAGGGTTTCCCCGATAATTGGACAAAAACAAACCATAATCTTTGCGTGGATTCCACAAGATTTAGAATTATAGGAAACAGTATTGCGATACCGTGCGCAGATTATGTTTTTGCAAGAATGATAAAATACGGATTTGAAAAAAGTCAAGAATTTCCGTAATATTTGAAAATATTTTTGGATTATAATTTCCATGTAAAAATTTATTTATTAGTTTGGGAGGAATCTTTATGAATACCAAATTGAAAAAATACCTCAAGACAGCTTTAAATAAAGCCGTAACCTTTGTGAAAGAAAACAAAGGCACAATTTTAACGCTCGGTGCGTATATGGTTTTGATTCCCGTAATGGGCGAATGTTCTAAGGCGGGTAATGTTGAGATAACTCCTTTAAAAGCACCTTTGGAAATGTTTACCAATTTCATAACAGGTCCGGCGCCTGCGGCGTTTACGGTAATTTCTGGAGCAACGGCGGCTATTGCATGGGGCGCAGGTTGGGAACAGTCCATTATGCAAAGAGCCTTAAAATGCGTTGGCGGTGGGGCGGTCGCAACATCTGTCGGTGAAGGAATGAGTTGGATCGGCATTGACAAAGCTTCCGCTTGCTTGATGTGAGGCGAGTATGGAAGATAAAATTTCGTGGGATCACTTGCCTTTTCATCGCGCTTTAACGGAACACATTTTAGTTATGGGAGCGCCTAGAAGCGTGTTGGTTATAAACGCTATGGTTTCCTTTATGTTTATTATGTGGTTTCACTTTTTATATTTCCTTGCCATAACGGTTGTTGTGCATTGTATTTGCGTTTACATTTCAAAGGACGATGCTCAATTTTTTGATTGTGTTGGCAAGTATATTCCTAAAAAAAATTATTATTCGGCGTAAATAGGCGAGATTTTTCTCGCCTATTTTCAAATATACCTATGAACGGAGTGAAAAATTTGTCTTGGCAAGAATATAGCGCAAAAAATCAAACGGTCGCAGATTGGTTGCCTTGGGGTGGATTAACCGCTCCTTCTGTACTTGAAAATAAGGACGGCAGTTTTTTAGGGGTGATAAAGTATAAACCTTTGTCGGAAAACACAAAGATTGAAATTCCCGAAATGCAAAACGGTTGGGCGTTCTGGTTTGAAGAACAGTACCTAAAAACTTATGCCGATTCGTTTTTTGTCGTATGTTGGAATCCTATCATAAGAAAGAACGGAATAATCAACGCCTTAAACGGCAAAACATTCTCAAGGAATAAAGCGAGAAGAATCTTCAAAGACGCTTTGTCGGATTTCACGGCGAAACTTTCGTCAATAACAGATTGCGAATTATTGGAATATCAAGAACTTATAGATTTCTTGACATTTTCGCTTTCTATGGGAGAAAGCTATGTAGAAATGCCGGACATACCTTTGTATTTGGACGCTCTTTTATCAAACGATATTCCGTGGAGCATAGACGATAAGAACGACATAGGTATCGGCGATAAGTGGTTTGTGGCGGTTTCCGTTCCCGCTTCGATACAAGATGAAGAACTGGATTTTATCATAAGCGAGTTTAAGGAATATCCTATTCGTCATGTAAGACGCTTGCTGTTATTCGACAAAGAATCCGCAAAAGATATGATGGAGGCGTACACAACGGCGTGGTGCAAGGGAAGAAAATCCATAAAAAATCTGATGTTGAACGATATTATAACCGATTTATCGGGATATTATACAGACACTTTGATATTGTTGGCAGACAAAAAAGAACGAGAACTTGTAGAAAAGAACTTATCGGATTTATTGAGCGATTTGGAATTATCTTTTCGCATAGAAGAATACAACAGGAAAGATGTGTGGTGGGGAACTTTGCCGGGGGTTTTTAGGGCAAATGTTATGCCGCCGATAACAGGTTTTTCGGGGTTATATGATTTACTCTCGCATAAAAGCGTAAAAAAGATTGTAATAGGGGATGATAACTATGTATCGCTTGAATCTGTTTGACAGAAAAGTGGACAAATTGGCAGACAGCTTGAATTTTGGCAGACTTATGACCTTTAAATCCCCCGATGGCAGAGTTTTTCCATATATTATTTGTAAAGACGGCGGTTTTATGCTGACTTTCAAATATCGTGGTCCGGATCTGGATTCCGCTATTACGGAAGAATTAGCGATAATTACGCTTCGATTGCAAAGCGCGATAGCTTCCATGAAAACGGATTGGCATATCTGGTTTGAAGCGGAAAGAACGCCGTCAACCAATTATCCGAAGGAAAATCATTTCCCCGATAAAGTCACAAAAGGCATGGAAATAGAGAGAAAATCGCTGTTTTCAGGCGGCACTTATTTTGAATCCAATTTTTACGCAACGCTATATTATTTACCCGCTTCCGATAATCGTGAAAAAATAAAAGCGATTATGATTGAAGGACGGGAAAACAAAGAAGTAGACCCCAACGAAACGGTAGCGGATTTTATGGAATCCGTGCAAAAACTTTACGCAGCGTTTCAACATCTTTCAATTCCCGTAGAGTTTTTATCGACAAACGAATTTTTGACATATATTCACTCAACCGTATCGGAAGATACTAGAAGGATTACAAATCCTCCGTTCCCGATATTGCTCGATCAGTTTTTATTCGATTCGCCGCTTTACGGCGGTTTTGAGCCGAAGTTGGGGAAGAAACACATCAGGATTATAGCGCCGATAGACTTTGCAAAGGACACATATTTCGGCTATTTTGACGCATTTAACCAAATGAACTTTGCGTATCGTTGGATTACGAGGTGTTCTTGCTTGTCTAAATCCGATGTGTTGTCGGAACTTGACAGCAAGAAAAGGAAATGGAAAGGTAAGCTGCAATCTATCTTGAGTTTATTGTTTCATCGACAGAATAATGTCGAAAACAATGACGAGAATATTTTGTCGAAGTTGGAGGAGATAAGGGAAGCGACAAATGCCGTTGAAGCAGATACTATTTCTTATGTTTTTTTCACGATGGCGATTATCGTAATGGACGAAAATAAGGAAATAGTGGAAGAAAAAGCGAAAATGGTGCGACAAGTCTTTGTCAATTTGGGAATGAAAGCGAAGATAGAAGATGTGAACGCATTAGACGCATGGTTTTCCTGTGTTCCGGGCATGGTATCGCCCAATGAACGCCGTCCGCTGATTTCAACGGGAAATTTGATACACATGATGCCCTTGTCGGATATTTGGGCGGGGCATGACAAAAACAAACACTTAGTCGCTCCACCTCTTATTTACACACAAACAACTGGCAATACGCCGTTTAGATTAAATCTTCATGTGGGCGATGTAGGGCATAGCCTTATAGTAGGTCCGACAGGATCGGGTAAATCCGTGTTGCTGAATTGCTTAGAGGCTTCGTTCAGGCGGTATAAAAACGCCAATGTAATAATTTTCGATAAAGGCTCAAGTTCAAAAGTTTTAACTATGGGTATCGGAGGAAACTTTTACGATTTGGGCAATAGCCAAGGTAACGGAGGACTTTCTTTTCAGCCTTTATCTAGGATTGACGAAGAAAACGAACGCCAATGGGCGCAGGAATGGCTTGCGGATTTTTTGAGGGGTGAAAACTTAGAAGTAACTCCCGAAATAAAAGGATTTATTCGAGATGCTTTAGGCACTCTTGCGACAACGCCCAAACAGTTTAGAACCATGACGGGTTTTACAAATTACTTGCAAGACATAAAACTAAAACAAGCCTTTTCGCCGTTATGCTTAGACGATGGCAAAGGCAATCCGGGCGAATACGCTTCGATATTCGATTCAGACGAGGACACGCTTGAAATTTCAAAGTGGCAAACTTTTGAAATGGAAAGACTAATGGAAACCAAGGGTATCGTTGGTCCGACCTTAATGTATATTTTTCATCGTATTGAAGAATCGCTAACGGGAGAACCTACGCTTATACTTTTGGACGAATGTTGGGTGTTTTTCGACAACGAGATGTTTGCTTCAAAAATCAGGGAATGGCTAAAGGTTTTGCGTAAATATAACGCAAGCGTGGTATTTGCTACGCAGTCGCTTTCCGATATTGCGAAATCTCCGCTTTTAGATACGGTTCTCACCAACTGTCCTACGAGGATTTTCCTGCCCAACGGCACGGCGTTGGAGGAAAACCAAAAGAAAACCTATGAAATGTTTGGATTGAATCAGCGACAAATTGAAATTATTGCAAGTTCAATACCCAAAAAACAGTATTATTTTGATTCGCCGGACGGATCTAGGTTGTTCGATCTTGCTCTTTCGGAATGTCCTTATATGCTGTCTTATGTTGCCGTAGGCAAACGCGAGTTGAATTTATGCAACGATATTTTAGCCGAATACGGCGCGGAAAACTTTGACGAGCATTGGAGAAGGATTAAGGAAGTAGCCTATCCGTCCGAAGTCGGATAATTATAAAAGGAGAGATTGAAATAATGAAAAGCATGGAAAATCTTTATCGTAAATTTTATCAAAAGAACAGCAACAGCGATAAAGAGAAAGATCTTATCGGCGAGGTTGACGCTTTGTCTGTTGCGACTATGAAGGAAAACGGTTATTTTAAAAGCACCGCCGTAGATTTTATTCGCTCTATCTCTCCTTTTGCAAGCAAATTGGACACAAAAAATTCAAAGCTTTATTTTGAAAATCTTTGCAAAGATTGCGGCATAGAGTGGGAGGACGAGGGAGAAGAAGATAAATCGAAGGAAACTCACGATAAACTTTTGAATATCTATAAAGATGCGTCAAATGACTTTGCCGATGAATTTGAGGAATGTTATTTTGATTTAGATGTTCAAATATTGTCTGATTTAGTGGACAGAGGTTTTATTTGCGATAAAGTATATGAATTTTTCAAGGACAACAGTTTTTACGGTAAAAGGATTTATGATAGAGATAAGGTACATGACTACATAGAGCGCGTTTTTGATAAAATGAAGTCTGTTCGGAAGGAAAAATCCGAGCTAGAAAAATCAAAGGTTATGGAAAAGTATAAGGAAATAAAAGATATTTTAGGCAACAATTATATCGACGCAGAAAAGATTTCCCAAAAACAAAAAGACGGTGAAATTGCGTTAAATTTGTTAGTAACCGAAGGTTTTATGAGCGAAACGGTTTTAGAGGTATTGAAGCAGAACCAAACCGAGCCGAACGAAAGCGAACTCAAGAAAACGGTAGACGCTTGCAGCCAAATAAAGAGAATTTATAAGGAAATAGATGAAAGTCCGTCAATCGGAGATGCAAGCGATTTTGAAAGCACATACTTCGCCTATGTCAAGAGATTTATGGGGAGAAATTCCCTTCACATAATAACTTTTGACGATGAATGTCAAATTTTGAAGGAAATGTTGAAGGAGATAGCCGATGCGGGACATTCCGCAGATTTATATATCCGCAACAACGGTTTAAATGCGATTTCTCCCGTATCTCTTGAGCCGTGGCGAGATAACAGCAAGTATTTGTCGATAGTCCTAAGCAATATAAGCGACAACAATTTACACAAAAACAAAGGTAAGGAAATAGATGCCGAAGATATGTTTATTGATTATTTCGCGGCGTTAAAGAATATAAGCGATTCGCTATTGTCTACGGAAAAATCTATGGAATACAAATATATTCTTGTTGTTCGTGAAATGCTTATAAATCATATAAGCGAACAAGTTATAAAAGAAACTTTGCAATCAACGGCGAAAATTTCCGATAAAGTGCAGTTGGAGTTGATGATTGATAAAACTAAGAATATGTTGAAAAAAGAGTGGGAACTAAAAAATACTTCCGCTAAAAGTAAATTTACGCCTATGATTTTAAGAAATAGGAGCGTTAAGGAATTAAAAAAAGAAGGATTGACGGCGTTTGATATTTATAAGATCGTGTTGGAGCGTAAAATTTACGATATGCCGAGCATTTCCGATCGCCTTTACGAATCCTTTGTGGATTTGGATATGGCTGAAAGTTGTTTGAAGCAATATCGTGATTTTGACAGGGATGAGTTGAAAGAAATAATAAACGGCAGTCCTCGCGCGATTTTGCTTTCCAATTTAGATGTGGTTGAAGCTAAAGATTATGCGGAAAGCGTGATTCAAAAAGCGGAAAAGAGATTGGAAAAAGCGTATAAAATCCAGAACGAAAAAGACAGAATGGAAAGCGCTTTCAATCAAGAAGGGGATATTACCAAACAAGGTATCGAGAGTAGCGAAAAATTGGAATATCCGTATCAGTACAGTAAGAGCGCGTTGAAATTGTTGCTTCTGGGATATGACGATTTATCGGTAAGAAACATAGTTTCTGATATGGCGATAAAGTATAACATGAAAGATCCCGAATCGCTTACAAACGATGTTTTGACTTCTGCGAAGAAGATTTACAACAGAATGATGAACATAAAGAATTATGACGGAAGTTCAGGGGATCGGCGCGATGCGCAGGAAGAATATATGCGTATTATGCACATAAAGTATTTGGCGAATAACTCTTTGAAACCAAGTATGGACATTGATGTTATCGCCGAAATGACTTTAAACAAATTCGCCAAACAAGACATTGTTTTAGCCGTGTCAAAACATTCGCCGTTTGCGATAGAAATGGGAAGAAACGAGAAATATGTCACGAATTATTTAGTTCCTCAAGCAGACGGAAAAATAGTGACGGCGCAGAAAAATATAGCTAAAACCAAGCCTATTGTAAAAAGCGAAGTCAAAGAAGATATTTTGGAAGAATATCGGGATTTGCAGGAGCGGTATAAAAAGGAACACCCGATAATTCCTTACAATATGCGGATGGAAGAATTGGTTGTGGCAAGTTTGGCGATGGAGAAGTTTGATTTGGATAAAATACAAGTCTTGCTTGACGCTCATTCGCCGTTTAAGAACAGCCAAAAGAATTACGGCGAAAGCATGGCTAACAGGATAGCGAATAATTTTCTGTCAAAAAGTGTTTGAAAGGATTGAGAATGATTTATAAATTTGCAAAATTCATGTTGATTATCGCCGTTATATTTTTTATTTCCGTGACGGAAAAAGCGAACGCCGCCGATTCTTACGATGTTGTTTATTCGGAAATAACACAATTTAACGGCGATCGGTCGCAAGCGGAATGGATAACGCAAGCGATATTCTATTCTTCGGAATTATACGGAATAGATCCCGTATTGGTGGCTTCCGTTATGGAGGTAGAAAGTCATTTTCGCTTTAACGCATATTCTCACGCAGGAGCGATAGGTTTAATGCAACTCATGCCCTCTACGGCAGAGATGGTAGGGGTAAATCCTTACGATCCTTTGGATAATGTTATAGGCGGTGCGTCTTATCTTCGCACCCAATTAGATAATTTTTCAGGGTACGGGGAATATGCAGTAACAAACGCAGTAGCCGCTTATAATGCAGGAGGTGGCGCAGTTCGGAAATACGGCGGATGCCCCCCGTATAGAGAAACGATAGATTATGTGTATAAGGTAGCCGATGTTTATAATCGACTAGCTTCTCAATGCGATTAGAAAGGGTGGTTTTTATGAAGAAGAAAGTTATTATCGGGTTAGGTCTTGCTATGGGAGGTTTGGCGAGTTTTATAGCTATGTTGCCCAATACAACGCCCACAAAAGCCGCCGTTTTAGTGCATGATGAAAAAAATATCGAACAATCAATAAAAGAAGTAATGCAAACATACGAAATTATTGTAAAAACTCAAAAACAAATTGATTTGATGACAACAAATATGAAGTCTATGGACATGGCTACGCTAACTTCGTTTGCCAAAAATTTAAACGCTGCGTCAGCGGCTGTTTTTGGAGCGGGTACGGTGGCAATATCGCCGGAGGATTTAGAAAAAGCCGGAAAAGTTATGGGATTATACAACAAGTTTAAATCTACAACAGAGGTTTTGGAAAAAACGATAGGAAAAGCGCAGGATGTATTTGACGGTAATGTAAGTTACAATAGCGCAAAAGAGTTATACGCTCAAGCGCAAAAGACGCAAAAAGCCTTAGAAGCGACATATAAAGATGCCGCAGAAACGGCAAAAGTTATTCAAGGCGAAGAAGAAAGCAAGATTGACAAACTTGTGAAAGAAGCGCTTGAAAAATCCAATCAAGCAGCCGGACAAAAAGAAGTGTAACAAGCTAAAGCAAGTTTGTATGCCGCAATGGTTAGCGGAATAAAAAATGGCAACAAACTTTTAAGTCAATCATTAGGCGTACAAGTTCAAGAAGCATACGCCAGAAATCAGGAAAGAGCAATAATGCAGCAAAGAGAAAAAAAGGACAGAGAACGGGTTTCAAAATTTGTCGAATCTTATAAAAGCAGTAGCAGCAGTTCATCTGGTTCATCATCGGGTACTGTAACGCTTCCTAGCGGTAAAACTGTTCCTTCGAGTTGGATTATCATGCATTAAAAATCCCGTTCAATATGAACGGGATTTAGAGGTGAGTGTATGAAAAATATTGATAAGAAAACGCTTATCACAAAAATTTGTTTGGGTATACTGTTATATCTTATTTTAAGCGACAGCGTTTTCGCCGCAGATGCAGCAACAAGCGAATCCGTAATAAACAAAGGTACGGGCATAAACGCCGCCTTTGACAAAACATTACAAACGCTTGCGTTAGGTTTTATACAAGTCATAAAAGTTGTTGTTGTCATAATGACGGCGGTAGCCGCCATTATGGTCGGAATAGGTATCGAGGACGGCAAAAGAGCGATTTGGAATTGGCTTTTGGGAGCGGGTCTTGCGATTAACTTCGGCGCATTTATGGTTGAATCGGGATTTTATGACTACGCTACAAAGAGCATAACAAGCGATGCGCATACAGCGATAACAATGTATACGCCTGCGATTAAAAATGAACTTAAAGATGTAGATATTCTTTCGGCTTTTATGGACAATTACCTAAATGGAATTATAATACCGGGGAGCAAAGCCATACTTCCTTCTTGCATGAAACTTATGATTATAGTAACTATCATTGAAGCAAGTTGGGAATTAGCGTTCAAATTGGTATCGGGAGATAAGATAAAATATCTTCTTTCCATGATGATAAAATGCGGGTTCTTTATGTTCTTGATGTATAACTGGATTGAATACATGGGAGCGTTGGCTAACGGGTTTCAGCAAATAGGATTTACGGCGGGAGGCACAAATTTAGTAGCGGGACTTGATTTAAAACCCGATTCCATTTGGGCAAACGCATTTGTTATGTGGAACGCATGGTATAAGGAAGTAAGCGCGTGGAGCGGTTTGGGAACATTTCTCGTAAGTTTGATAGGCGCTATGGGATTGTTGATAGTTTCAATATTAACGGCGTTTGAAATGTTTATGGCGAGAATTGAATTTTACACAATGGCGCTTCTTACAATACCGCTTCTTCCCTTCGCCGTTACTTCTAAATTCGGATTTTTAGCGGATAAAGCGATAGGAGCGATGATAAACCTTTCTATAAAATTGTCCGTTATCTCCTTTTTAACGGCGATTGCTGTGCCAATGATGAAAAATGTTTCCGATAAAGCGCAAGCGGCAGAAGGTTTTGGCGAAAGTGTCGAGATGATACTTCAAGCCTGTCTGGTTTCTCTGTTGCTTTATATGTTGGTAAAGAAGATTCCCGATTTGGTAGCGGGGTTATTAAACGGTCAACCTGCTCTAAGTGGAACGAATATGATGGACACGGTGAAAACAGCCGCAAAAATGGGAATGGAAGCGGGAAAAGCCTTGGCTTCGGGTGGAAGTTCACTAGCGGGAACAGCGGCGGGAGTAGCTGCGGGAGCGTTAGCCGGAGCAAAAAGCGGAGGAATAAAAGGAGCGTTAAAAAATCTTGGCAAAAGTGGGGTTAGAGGCGCTTTAGATGCGGTAAGTCCAGTCACAAAGCGTGTGGGAGCCGCAGCGGGTTTCGTAAAAGAAAAATCCTCACGACAATTCAAACGATACAACGGAAGTCAAAGTTTGACGCAAATGGTAAAAGATCCGGGTGGATTAGAAAAAGCCGCAGAGCCTATGAAGAAATTAAACGAAGCTGTGCAAGCGTTAAATAAGCAAAAAAAGTAAGATAAGAGTGGTGAGAAAATCTTGTGTAGAAAAATAGCGACTATTATGCTTTTCTTTGTTGTTTTGGCAATTTTTTCACCACTAGCCTTTTCCGCTTCAAAAAAGCCTACAATGAGTTATCCCGTAAGCAATTTTACTATGACATCTCCTTATGGTTGGCGAATACACCCAATAACAGGAATAAAAAAATTTCATTCAGGCGTGGATTTGGCGGGAGATTACGGCGATCCCGTCAGAGCCGCATTAGACGGTACGGTTTCAGAAGCAGGGTGGATTTCTGGTTATGGTTATACGGTTATAATAGATCATGGCAACGGTTATATGACGCTTTACGGTCACAATCAAGGACTTCGAGTCAGACCCGGACAAAGAGTTAAACGAGGACAGAGAATTGCTGATATGGGTAGTACGGGCAATTCCACAGGTCCGCATTGTCATTTTGAAGTTCGCGTCAATGGGCAGGTTGATGAACCGGGGAAATATATACCGGGACTTTTAGCAATGGAATTAGCGGGTGGCGGTAGTTATTCGGGATCTACCGATTTAAACGATAAGCCGAAGAAACTTGAATTAGCCGAAGATTTCGCAAAGCCGTTGAGGGATTTCACGGAGCAAATAGGAAAAATCTTTGAAAAAGCCATAAGTCTTATCAAGGATTTAGTATGGCAGATTTTCATTGTGCTTGCCGTGATAGATTTTGCTCTTTCCGCTATGTATAAAGCCATAGGCGAAGAAGATGACGGTCAGAGTTTCATAAGTTGGTTCTTATACAAAATAGTATTTCTAGGCTTTTTGATGTATTTTCTCACAAACTGGGGAGATATTATCGGAGGTATTGCGCTAAACGGTTTTCCTGCGTTGGGAAGTATGGCGATAAATTCCAATCTTTCCGAAGCGGGAAAAATCTTATCCGATCCGACAAGCATTGTGCAAAAGGGTCTTAGTATTATAGTGCCGATAATAAACGAGGCTATGAAGTTAGATGCGGATTTTTCTATTGTAGATTTTGTTTTAAGCGCAATAAATCCTGTGGATCATGTTATAGAGTCTGTTTGCTTGATTTGCGGTTGCACCTTGTTTTTCTTCTTTTTCCTTATCGGCATAGAGTTGATAATGGCGTATGTGTATTTTTACACTACGATTTTATTCTCGTTTACGGGATTTATGTTTGCAAGTTTCAAACATACATGGAAATGGGCTTCAAACGGGTTAAACGGGGTATTCGCTTCAAGTTTGACGCTAATGTTTTTCTGTTTGTTTTCCGTAATGCTTCAGTTTTCAATGGAAAAATTGACTATGGGAGATATAATTTCTTTTGAAAAAAATACGGAAGAAATAAAGGCAACGGATAAATTGAAATCCTTAGACGATGTTAAGGCTCGCATTAAGATTGTAGAATCAAGCGGCGGTAATTATACGGTTTATAATTATGAAGGAAGCGGAGCATACGGAGCGTATCAATTTATGCCTGAATTTTGGGATGACAGGTGCAGAAATTACATTGATGCGGGAGGAACATTGTGTAAGTCTGATTCTTGCCGCAATAATCCGTCCAACGCTCCAAAAACAGAATATGCTTGGTGTCCCGAAAATCAGGATAAAATGGCTGATTATCAGTTATTATGCTATTACGATAAATACAAAGATTATAACAAGGTGGCTATGTGTTGGTGGGGAGAAGGATCAATAGGCACTAAGGAGGGCGAAGAATATTTGCAGTTGATATTAAACGCAAAAGGCAGGAGCGAATATGAAACTCGCATACTTGCCGTTGAATTATTGGTGCAATTAACCATGCTTGTGCTTGTGTTTATGATGATGGCAGACAGAATTTCTAAAATGATAAACAAATATTTCGGCGGTATGGGTTTCAAATTAACTAACGAGGGATAAAAAAGGGGAGGATTGAAATGAAAAAAATCATTGTTTCTTTGGTTTTAATTTTAAGCGTTACGGGATTTACAATCGGTTTAGGTATTGTATATGCAGATGTAATTCCGGGAGTAACAGAACCTTTCAATCCTTCCGCTTATTATTCTGCTACGGCTATTTCTTACGAGGACAGTCCGTCAACATTTACTTTGCGGGATATGGCAAGACAAGGCGGCGAAGTCTACGATCCTACCCGTCATGCGAAAAATATCGAGTATGTTGCTAAACTTGCCGAATGGTACAACAATGTCGTTACTTTGTTGAATTTACAAACTATAAATTCCACGCCTATGAGTAAAGATCTTGCGACCACAACGAAGCAAGGCGTAGATAAAATAAGTCAAAGCGCAAAAAACGCATGGAAGATAGACGAAATTGATGCTTTTATGAATAGCGAACATTTCAGGGAATTTGACAAATACGATAATGACGGTACGGCGAATTACGATCCGATTGAGCAGACAAAAGAAATAGAAAAAGTCTATAAAGTCTTTGCCGAAGCCTTGGAGGAATTAAGAAAGACGGAAGAAGAAGAAAATATCCTTGTAATGCGTATTTTGGAAGCAAGCAAAACGGCAAAAGGCGAAATGGAAATGGAACAGTTGGAAGCGCAGCTTGAAGCCATACAAGCAGCCTTAATCGAAAAAAGAAATACGCTTCTTGCATTGCGTGTTGAATTTGGTAATGTTCAAAATAAAATTAAAAATGATGAAGCGTTAAGGAAGTATCAGGATTATGAGAACAAACAACTTATGATTTTTGATCCGTACGATAGAACGGAACAGCAG
>JAFXOC010000576.1 GCA_017529085.1 Selenomonadaceae bacterium
AGAAGCAGTTTTTCGATAAGTTTTTTGCAAAGTTTTGGATTTTGCATAACTTTCTGAAAGAGAAAGTTATCGGCAATGGTAAGCTCTTCCCATTCTTTAATGCGTCCCATAGGCATACCCCCTCTTTTAGTTAATTATAAAATAATGTGTAAAAAAAAACAAGCCTAAGGTGGGCACAAGGGGTCGGCAATTTTCCACTATGTCTTGCTACAAAGGTGTGTAGCTTAACGCCGTAATACCACTCCTTACGGGCGGCATTGTAGCTCTTTGAGCATATCTCCGACGCAACTTTGGCATGGGATGAGTGAGAACATGCCGTCAACAGAACTGGGCAGGAATCCACGGCGTAAGAGTTACTGTCTCTAGATGTGACGGAAATCGCCTCCAACCAAGTTTGCGCTAAGCTATGCAATACCGGCGCAAGGAAATTTAGCCTATGGTTAAAAGCTTGATAACTTGGCATATTGGGAAACCACTTGGAAATATGGTCTTTAGTGAACTGCCATATTATAAAAACTCTTCGTTCCATGAATATGATGATTGCTCCGGGAGACGGGTATATTCCGACTTACACGAAAACAGACATAACCGATTTATTGCATGGTGTGTTTGGAACTGATTATCAAATTATCTCGCAAAAAATATGAGAAAAATTTTAAATTTGGTAAAAAAGAAAAAATAACTACATAAAAGCAAAATGATAAAACTCCTACAAGCCCTACTACGCATGGCTTATAGGAGTTTTTTGCTTGATTAACTGTCAAACTCGGGATTATGTGGAAATATTTCGCCACTTGGCGTTTCTGTTTATATTTTCACTTAAGAAATACCCCAAACATTTCGATACAAAGGTAGTAGGTATCAACTTTAGTAAGCGACAATAAATTTTGTGTTTGGCTTCCTCGTCCTAATGGCTGAAAATCCAAAGCAGGCGCAAATATTTTTGTCGTTTACCGTTAAATTTTTATATTGGATGTGATAATATGGCAACCGTTAAGGGGATAGAGAGCATTAATCAGCTTAATTCGTCGAAAATAGGCAAAAATAAAACGCACTCTTCCGGCGCTTCGTATAAAGATATGTTTTTGTCTTTAGTCGATAAAAAAGCCATAATTGAAAAACAACAAGAAATTTTGGAAGAAAAACGAGACGAACTTTTAGAAAGAATGGCTTCCCAAGAAGAAACCGCAAAGTTTAACGCGTTTTGTAAACTTATGGCAAACACTATTGTTACGACCCGAAAACTTATGCCTGACGGAACAATCCTTGTAACAACCAAACGAGACGGCGAAGTTATTTCAGAATTCAAAAAACGCCCTCACATGGTGTCAAGAGTAGATCCAAATACGGGAAAAGTCGAATTAAAACCGTTTATAAGTATTTTTGATATGCTTGCTGTTTAAGGGAGGATATTCATGAGAATTATAGACAATTTCAAGCTATACTTAGACAATCATGACTGGACTTACGATGAAGGAACATTCGGCGATTCGCCTTGCGTAGTCGTACCGTTTACGATAGCAGAAACGATAACGCTCCGTATAATTTTTGTTTTTATGAATGACGGAACGAATGAAACGATTATTACAATGTTTATTCCCAATGTCGCTAAAATAAGCGATCCGTCTAAAAGAGACGAGCTGCTTCGTCTGGTGAATGAAGTAAACTCAAGCTACAAATTTACGCGATATATGGTTACCGACGATGGCGAAGTCAGAATACAATACGACACGCTTGTCGAATCTACGTTTGACGTTCACAATTTAATGTGGGTATTTGCAAATACGTTAAGAGCGCTAGAAAACGAGGAATTAAAAAAATTTATGAGATTACAATGGTCATAAAAAATACGGGTGAAGCATCTTTAACAAGTATGAAGTTAAGCTAACCCGTGTGCAAATTGCATTTGTCCATTAAATCCGCTCTGATTTTTTAGCCGTCGCCATGCATAGAGAACGTTATCAGGAAGCTCAACGGCGGCTCTGGCGTTGCCATTTGCTTTTAGGCTTCTGTAGATATGTTGCAAAAAATCAAGCTATTTATGGCTTGTGGGTAGGTGAAGTCGTCACGCGTCGCGCCTTCACCGCCTTTTTTTGTGCCAAAAGGCGGATTGGTCAGCAACACATTATAATTACTCATGCTTTTGCCGAGATTGGAAAGGGTGTCGCCCAATAAAATTTCTGTAAAACATCTGTAAAATTTCTGTAAAATTTCCCCGAAAATTTCATATATCTCATTGACTAAGCGACAATTCTGCGGTATAATGAATTTTACCAATGATGGCTTTCGATACGGGGGGCATAAGAATGACAACGATCTCCGAAACCTACAGGGAAGAATTTGATGCGTTTGACGGCCTGACAGATGAAGAGCTTGTGGAAGAGATTAAGGATGGCGATAGCGTCGCTCTTGATTACATTATTAACAAATATCGAAACTTCGTCCGCGCCAAAGCGAGATCTTATTTTTTAATCGGAGCGGATAGGGAAGATATTATCCAAGAGGGTATGATTGGTTTTTACAAGGCGATTCGCGATTTTCGCAACGATAAACTCGCTTCTTTTAGGGCTTTTGCGGAGCTTTGCGTTACGAGGCAGATAATTACAGCCATAAAAACCGCTACAAGACAAAAACACATTCCTCTCAATTCTTACATTTCTCTTAACAAACCCATTTACGATGAGGATTCGGATCGCACTCTCTTAGACGTTTTATCCGGCGTAAAAGTGACAGATCCGGAGGAACTTGTTATCAGTCGCGAAGAATTCATAGACATTGAGCGAAAGATGGAGGAAATTTTAAGTGATTTGGAATGGAAAGTTTTAATGAGCTATCTTGACGGAAAATCCTATCAAGAAATAGCGTTAGAACTTGACCGTCACGTTAAATCCATAGATAACGCTCTGCAACGGGTAAAGCGCAAGTTGGAACGATATATGGAGGGGCGTCCCGACAACATTGACATCAGCAAGGTCTACAAAGGACTTTCTACCATAAATCGCCATTTAACAGAACTTGACAGGGCTTTGATATTGGAGTAGTTTTTCCGTTGGGATTCGTTCCTCCGCTTACATCTATTTTTCATGTATTTGATATATATTAGGCGCATTGTTCTGCAAACGGAGGGATAGGATGACGACTCTTACAAGGAGCACTCAAGATCTTGCCATGGATATGGCAAAAAAATTTTTAATAAATCATATGGCAAATCATCGCGCTTGTTTCAAATCGCCGTGGCCCGACGAAGAAGGACGTTATCATATCTTCCAAAGCCACAGGATTGATGATGAAACTCTTCCCATGGAGTTCCCAAACGGTAAACTTTATTACAGGGAGATAGGCAACGGTTGGGCCATAACGGTAGGGTATTAAAAAACCGCTTTTCAAAAGTTTCCTGCTTTTGGAAAGCGGTTTTTTTATCACACTTTATCTGAACTCATAACTTCCTCAGCCGCTCCCATTATCCCCATCATCGCTTGGGAAAACGCCAAACCGCCTTGCATATATACGTTGTACGGAGGGCGAAGCGGACCGTCCGCGCTTAACTCTATGGACGCGCCCTGCACGAAAGTTCCCGCCGCCATTATTACTTTGTCCTCATAACCCGGCATATCCCACGCTTCGGGGGTGGCGAATGAATCTACAGGGGAATAACATTGAATTCCTTTGCAAAAAGCCTTTAGTTTTTCGGGAGTTTTAAGACTTACGGATTGAATTATGTCACCTCTGGGTTCTCCTTTTAAAGGATGCGTGTCAAACCCGAGCTTTTCAAATAATCCCGCCGCAAAAATCGCGCTTTTCAGAGCTTCGGTTACAATATGTGGCGCAAGAAACAGACCTTCAAAAAAAAGTCTGTTGCCGATTAAACTTGCGCCAAGTTCGTCTCCCATACCCGGCGCTGTCAATCTATACGACGCAAGCTCTACCAAATCGTCTCTTCCCACTATGTA
>JAFXOC010000577.1 GCA_017529085.1 Selenomonadaceae bacterium
TAAGCGGATTGAGCGAGATTTTGAGAAATATAAATCGAAAATCGCAAAAAACGCCATGACGGATTTATTGCCGCAAAAGTTAATCGCGCCCGTGTTGGACGCGGCTTATATAGACGAGGAAAAAATTGCGGGGACGATAAGCAAAAAAGAGCGACGGTTACTTGTTCACGCTCTCAAAGGCTTGGTTCTGACAATTTTAAAAACAAGACCGATAGATGAGGCGATAGTAACGGCGGGAGGCGTTTCCGTGAAGGAGATTAATCCTAAGACAATGGAATCGAAATTGGTGAAAGGTCTGTATTTTGCCGGCGAAGTCATTGACATAGACGGGTTCACCGGAGGATATAATTTGCAGGCGGCGTTTTCCACGGGACGCGCCGCAGGGTATTGGAGCGTGACGAATGAATAAAATCGTAAACAAGGTAAAGAACGGATTAATGGGAGAATTGAATTTTCCCGGAGATAAATCCGTATCGCACAGAAGCGTAATGCTTTCCGCTTTAGGGGCATCGCCGGTAAGGATAGTAAATTTCTTAAATGCGGAGGACACTTTGTCCACGGCAAAAATAATGGGGCAATTAGGGGCAAAAATCGAGTTTGTCGGAGATACGGAACTGATAGTCACGGGAAACGGTTTGCATGGATTAAATGCGCCGACGGCAATCCTTGACGCAGGAAATTCCGGCACAACGCTGCGGCTCCTTATGGGGTTGCTTTCGGGAGCGAACATAGCCGCAGAATTTACGGGCGACGCATCTTTAAGCAAACGCCCCATGAAGCGAATAATAACTCCGCTTTCAACTATGGGAGCGAACATCGAATCAACAGACGGGAAACTTCCCATAAGGATAAAAAAGAGCGAGGGTTTAAAGGGCGTAACTTACGAAATGCCCATGGCAAGCGCACAGTTAAAATCCGCATTGTTGTTGGCGGGGCTTTTCGCAAACGGAAAGACAACGGTTATCGAACCTGCGGTTTCAAGGGATCATACGGAACGGATGCTCGCCGCTTTCGGAGCAAGTATTTTGCGAGGTGAAAATTCGGTGACAATAGAACCCGCAAAAGAGCTTATCGCCCCCGAAAATATCCTTGTGCCGAGCGACATCAGTTCCGCCGCGTATTTTATGGTTGCGGCCTTAATCATCCCAAATAGCGACGTAATATTAAAGGATATAGGCGTAAACCCGACTCGCACGGGAATTATCGACGTGCTGAAAAAAATGGGCGGGAACATCGAGCTTAATAACAAACGAACGGTCTGCGGCGAAGAAATTGCCGACATAAGGGTTCGTTCGAGCAAACTTAGCGGCGTAACCTTCGGCAAAGAGATAATGGGGCGGCTGATAGACGAAATCCCGATTATAGCGGTCGCCGCCGCATTCGCCGACGGAAAAACCGTTGTAAAAGATGCCGGCGAACTTAGGGTTAAGGAAACAGACCGAATAAAAGCGATTGCGACATCTTTCAACAAACTTGCAAAAGGCATGATAGAGGAAACCGAAAACGGCTTTGTTGTAACGGGCAAACTTCCAATAAATTTCGCTGCGGCGGATTCCTTCAACGACCACAGAATTGCAATGTCCCTTGCGATATTAGGCGCAGCGGCAAAGGGCGTCGAAATCGAAAACTCCGAATCGGTGAATATTTCGTATCCGGGGTTTTATGATACGTTGGAAAAGTTTTAAAAAAACTTACTTTCTTTTTTCTCTTTCTTTTTTGTAAAAAAGAGAGAGAAAGAAAAGAAAGAAGAAACTCACCTAAGGAGGAATCGATATGCAAAAATCGTTTAATTTGCCCATATCGAGGCGGGATTTTATGAAGATAGCGGGTATTGCGGCAACGGGAGTAATCGCAGGCAGCATCGCGGGAGGCAATGCTACGATTGAAGCCGCGCCTTTACATAGCGGCAAAATAAAGTACGGCGATAAGGAAATTCCCATATTATTTGACGCGGATGTATGCGTTGCAGGCGGCGGTCCTGCGGGCGCGGCGGCGGCTATAAATGCGGCGAAAAACGGCGCAAAAACTGTTTTGATTGAAAGAGGAATTGCGCTGGGCGGGCTTGCAGTGCTTGGTTGTGTCTACCCTTTTATGGATACTCATGCGCCAAACAGCGATACACCGTATGTAACAGAGGTAAAGGAAAGATTAAGGAAACACGGTATAGAGCCTTTTGACGGGGTAACCGAGCAGACTTGGCACAATCCAGAGACGCTTTCCCTTATATATGACGAAATGTGCGAAGAAACCGGCGTTGAAGTGATGTATCAGACTTGCCTTGTCGATACGATTGTTTCCGGTTCAAAGATTGAGTACGTTATTATACAGACAATTGCGGGACTTTATGCGGTTAAGGCAAAAACTTTCATCGACGGCACGGGCGACGCTTACCTTGCCAGAGCCGCCGGCGTTCCTTACGAGAAAGGATACGAAAAGACGGGATACAACCAACCGCTTTCCTTTAGATTTGAAATGGGCGGAATAGATACAAAGCGACTTTATCAATATGTTGCGGTGGATTTAAAAGAGGATTGGTGCAAGTCGAAACTGCCGTATTTCGAGATTGCCGAGGCTATGGGGAGAAAGCAGCGGTACAAGCTGGAGGACATTATGGCAAAAGGCATTGAAAGCGGCGAACTTACGAAGGAAGAAGCCGCCTATATGCAGGCTTATACAATTATAGGCAAAGACGGGGTTATGAGTATGAATTGCCCCGAAATTCCCGTACAATATTCCGCCACAGACCCGATTTCATATAGCAGAGGCGCACGGTTTGGCAGAAAAATGATGCGCCATATCGCGGGATACTTGATTCGTCATATGCCCGGTTTTGAAAAAGCCTTTATCAGTCGCGAAGCGGTTATGCTAGGCGCAAGGGAATCTTGGCGCATAAAGGGTAATTACTATATGGTGGAGGACGATTATCATAACCAAAGCAGGTTTAAGGACGCTGTTTGCCGTACCGCATGGTTTATAGACGCTCACGGTGAAAAGATATCCGAAAAACTTCCCAAAGGCGGGTTTTATGAAGTGCCCTACAGATCGCTTATAACAGATAAAATCAAAAATCTCGTCGTAGTCGGTCGCTGTATATCAGCTAGCTTTATTTTGCAGGCTTCCATGCGTATTCAAGCCACCTGCATGAGCATAGGCGAGGCAGCGGGAATAGCCGCCGCTTGGTGTGTCGATAAGAAGATTTTTCCCGCGGATTTAAAATGGGAGGATATTCCTGCGACTAAGAGAAGCTACGTTAGCAACGGGTGAAGATAATTACGCAAATTCACGTTGATGTTGGATTGGTTTTGGGAGGGTTAAGTGTGAAAAAAATAGTAGTGGCGATAGACGGACCTGCGGGAGCGGGGAAGAGCACGGTGTCGCAGATGGCGGCTAAGAAGTTGGGCTTTACTTATATAGATACCGGGGCTATGTACCGAGCGGTTGCGTGGAAGGCTTTGCAAAAAAAAGTAGAGATAACGGACGAGGTGATTTTGTCCGTGCTTCCCGATATTGAGATAACTCTTTCGTATAAGGACGGCAAGACAAAAGTTTTCGTAGGGGAAAGAGAAGTAACGGAGGAGATAAGAACGCCCGAGATAAATAAGATTGTGTCGAAAGTTGCCGCGCTTCCGAAGGTGAGGGAGAAATTGACGGAGCTTCAGAGGAAGATGGGAGAAAAGGGAAATGTGTTGATGGACGGACGGGATATTGGGACCTTTGTCTTTCCAAATGCGGAGGTAAAGATTTTCCTGACGGCTTCCGTTGAGGAACGGGCAAGACGCAGATATGAGGAACTCAAGTTAAAAGGCTTTGATGTGGATTTAAAGGAGATAGAAAAGGATATCGAAAAACGGGATAAACTTGACAGCGAAAGGGAAACTGCGCCGTTAAAACAAGCGGAGGACGCTGTATTACTGGACACCACGGGGCTATCCATTGATGAAGTGGTTGAAAAAATAGTAAAACTCTGCGAGGTGGCTTGATGTTTTATCGTACGCTGGCGATTGTTTTAAGGTTTATATTTAAGCTTTGCTTTAACGCAAAAGTAATAGGCAGGGAAAATGTGCCAAAGGAAGGCGCGGTTATAATGGCGGCAAACCACATGAGCAATTTTGACCCGCCGTTTTTGGGTTCCTTTTCGCCAAGACCTGTAAATTATATGGCGAAGATAGAGCTTTTTGAGAACAAAATTTTCGGAGGCATAATATCCGCGTTGGGGGCGTTTCCCGTAAAACGCGGGCAGGCGGATAAGGGCGCGATAAAAAAAGCCGCCTCGCTGTTAAAAGACGGAGAAGTTCTGGGAATTTTCCCCGAAGGTACCAGAAGCAAGACGGGAGAAGTGCAAAAAGGCGAAATAGGAGTCGCCATGTTTGCAAGTATGTCAAAAGCGCCTGTTGTA
>JAFXOC010000578.1 GCA_017529085.1 Selenomonadaceae bacterium
AGAGGCTTGTTGAAAAACTCTTGCATATAAAGATAAAGAATATCGTCTATCCCACTGCCGAAATGTCTATCGAAGAAAGCCCAACTCAAAAGGGCGTTCGGCTTGACCTTTATGTTGAGACCGACAACGGCGTTATCATAGACATAGAAATACAGACGACTGACGCTGCTCCTTCTTTGCTTCCAAAACGAACCCGCTATTATCAATCGATGATAGACATTAACGTATTGGGCAAAGGCAAGGACTATACGGAGCTCAAAAAATCTTACGTTATCTTTATCTGCACATTCGATCCTTTTCCGCCAAACAATTTTAAACTCTATACTTTTACCAATCGTTGCCATGAAAAAAATAATTTAGACCTTGGCGATGATACGGTAAAGATATTTTTAAACTCCAAAGGCGAGTTAGGGGAAGTGGATAAGGACATAGACAGGTTTTTAGCTTACATAGACGGCAAAACAGCTAAAGGTCAATTTACAAAAGACATAGCCGCCGAAGCGGAAAGAATAAAACAACATAAAGAAACGAGGTTGGAGTATATGACATTGATGATGGAACTAAAGGAGCAACGGCGCGAAGGCTGGGAAGAATGCAAGAAAGATATGATTTTAAAACTGCTTCGGGCTAACCAATCTTTACCCTTCATTGCTCAGATTTCCGATTTACCGATGGAAAAAATTGCCGAAATCGGAAAAGCAAACGGTATTACGATAAATTTGTAAATAAACCTTAACTCTATCGATATTCCTTACCGCTCCTGTTGCCTCCCCACTACGGGGAGGCTTTTTAAGCTTTTCACTCCCTAATCGTCATAGAGAATTATCGGTTTTCTCCACAGCATTTTTTCCGATGGGATACCCATACCGTTTAGCTCGTCTTTTATACTTTTCGCTAGCTTTTCCTCCAATACGGCTATTAATATATAATCATAATCGGTCGTTAAAATAGTCTCCACCCTCTGCACCTCGTCAGAGCGGAATTTTTTATCAACCCATAGCACATAACAAATATCTTTCAAATGCTTGGTTTGATGGTAATAATTCCAGCCAACGCTACCTGCGCCATACAAAACCACTCTTTCACCGTGGAAAAAATTGTAATATGGAAACAGATACATAATCGCTTCACATCTCGGCGAAAATCCCATAAACTTTGGTGTCATGAAAATTCTGGAAGAAATTACCATCTCAAGCTGACGCAACAAAGTATTTTTTTGAGAGCTTTCCGAAAAAACACCACGAAGCGTTTCATAAAGATAGTTAATATCATGCAAAACATGATTGTTGATTCCATGAAGCGCGGAATCTTTTCTATATCGGTAAAAATACAACGGCTTATGAGTAATCATTATAGAATTAGCTTTCATCACGGCTCTATACACCAATTCCCTATCTTCACCGTATTTAATCTTCTTATTTAATTTTCCTGCGATACTTTGAAGCAGCTTCGTCTTATACAGCTTAGCGACAGCATACTGAAGTATGCCTTCTCTATGTTTTCCTTGAAAGCGAATCATGTTGTCTAAAAAGTAGTCCATTTCTTGAGGACTGTATAATCCTTCATCAAACGCATCCTTAAGCTCATTATACGTTCCGTCTCGCCTCTCACAAGTAACACCGCAGGTGGCAATATCCGTCGAACCGATCGACTTTACCAAATGCTCTATTATACGCGGATTAACCGTATCGTCTGCATCGACAAAGCAAATATATTCTCCCTTTGCCGCATAAATTCCATCGTTGCGAGCAGATACCACACCACCGTTTTCACGATGAATCACCCTAATTCTTTGATCATTTTTTCCGTATTCGTCGCAAATTTTTCCCGAATCGTCTGTAGAACCATCGTCAACGGCTATTATCTCTATCTCTTCATAAGACTGCCCTATGAGACTGTTTAGACACTCCGGCAAATATTGTTCTACATTGTATACAGGTACAACTATGCTAACCAGTGAACGCTGCATATTAATCATCCTCTACTAATTCAACATTAATTTCATCGCTAAAAAATTCAGTAGCCTTGACCACATCTCTAAATCCAAGGTTTACAGCCGTTTGCATCAATAT
>JAFXOC010000009.1 GCA_017529085.1 Selenomonadaceae bacterium
TCCCAATTATTTGATTTTAGAGCAAAATCTTAAAGTTGAGTCAAAACCAGTTATTAAAGTTTTTTCTTTTCTCTTTTTCTTTGCTTCTTTCTTTTTCTCTTTTCTTTTTTACAAAAAAGAAAAGAGAAAAAGAAAGAAGGAACTCGACTTAAAAAAAAAAGCGCCGGACTGCGCCGGCGCTTTTAGAGGGATAATAAACTAGAGATAATTTCACCTTGGTCTTGCAAAAATCATTCTTCCGGCTGCCGTCTGGAGAGCTGATGTTACTTCTACACATATGTTTTCGCCTATAAATCTTTTACCGTTTTCAATTACTATCATGGTGCCATCGTCAAGATACGCTACTCCTTGACCTATTTCTTTGCCTTCTTTAACTACCATAACGTCCATAGCTTCGCCGGGGATAGCTACGGGTTTTACTGCGTTAGCCAGTTCGTTGATGTTTAATACCTTAACGCCGCGCAGTTCCGCTACTTTGTTTAAATTGTAATCGTTCGTTATAATCTTGCCGCCGACTTTTTGCGCCAGTTTTACCAATTTTGAGTCGACTTCTATTATATCCTCAAAATCATCGTTGGTTATTTCTACTGTAAGTTTGGTCGAATGGGAACGTATTTTTTGCAGGATGTCTAGCCCTCGCCTGCCTCGAACGCGTTTTAAAGAATCCGCCGAATCAGCTATTCGCTGAAGCTCCTCAAGTACAAATACCGGAATAAGGAGTACTCCTTCCAAAAAACCGGTTTCAACAATGTCGGCAATTCTGCCGTCTATTATAACGCTTGTGTCTAAAAGTTTGTACTTGGGAGCTTCATCCGGCTTTGCGCCTTTGGAATGAACCGCTCCTTTCAATCCTTTCGGCAATCCTGCAAAAAATTCAGAAAAGTCTTTGCGCTTCTTTATCATTATGTGGATACCCAAATAACCAAATACCACGCTGAATAAAACAGGAATGTAATTGCCCGCCACGGGAATACGCGAAAACGAATATCCCAAAAGGTCGGCCAATATAAGCCCCATAGCCAGACCGATTACGCCGGCAATGACGTCATGCAACGGCATTTTGTTTAGGTGAGTTTCAACCCAGAAATTAAAGCGTTTTAACCGCTCTAAAATAACGGATGATAACGCATAACCCAAGATACCGCCTAAAACCGCGCCTATAAGTATCAATATGAAATGCGCGCCGGTCAATCGGAAAAAACCCATATCCTCCCTGAGAATCGACATACTGATAAACAAATCCGTCAAATCTGAAGCGAAAAGTTGCAACAGCGCTCCGCCGCCAAAGGCAAACAGAAGTGCCACGAAAATTCTGATAACATAATCCAGCATTTTTTCACTTCCTTTCAAATGCAGATTACTTTTTGCCTAATCATAAAGGCAAATTCACGATACGGGCGACTTCAAAAGTTCGTCTAACCATGTCTCGACCTCCTCCAAACTTTTCCCCGAAGCGTATACAAGCTCGCTTACAAGAATTTGCTTGGCTAAATCCATAAGCCGCTTCTCTCCGCTTGAAATACGCCTGCTTTTATCTTGTCTGATGAGGTTTCTCGCCACTTTTGCGACGTTCTTTAAATCGCCTGTCTTCATGCTGTCCAAATTCATTTGAAAGCGTTTGTTCCAACTGCCGCCAGGTTTTTCTGGTTTACTCTTTAACACCTCCACAACTTCTGATAGTTCTCCTTTGTCAATAACGCTGCGTAAACCGATGTTGTCCACGTTATCTACAGGAATCATAACCTTTAAACTTCCCATCGGAAGCTTTAACACATAATAAACTTTCTCCTCGCCGCAAACCTCGCAACGCTCAATATTTGCAATAACTCCCGCTCCGTGCATGGGATAAACAACAACATCGCCAATCTGTAGCAAGTCCCTCACCCCCTCTTTTTACGCGTGAAATGCGTTCTTTTCTTTCTCTCTCTTTTTTTTAAAAGAGAGAGAAAGAAAAGGAACAAAAGAAAGAGAGAGAAAAAAATTCTGATAAATATTTATTTGTTTTATTCCACTAAATGTCTTACAACAAACCCCGCAGCTATCAGTCCCGCTGTTCCCGTTGTAAAAACTGCGCTTCCTATGGTGTTGTCGTCATTATTTTTTTTTTTGCCGTTCCCTTGAATAAACCACGGACAAATTTTTTATTCCACGTTCTTTTAATTTCTTTCGCATAACTCTTGCAAGAGGATCCTCACTCGTTTTAAAGATATCCGCTATTTCAAATAATTCGGGATATAGCTTGTTGCCTGCTCCCATACAGCTTATAATGGGAATTTGCCTCGCCTTTGCGGAAACTATAAGTTCAACTTTCGCTTTAACGTCGTCGATAGCGTCGATTATAAAATCAAATTCGGTCAAATCAATATCAATATTAGGATAAGTCCCTTGAAATTTCGTAACTTTAGCGTCGGGTGCTATATCGTTAATCCTCTGCTCCATAGCCTCGGTTTTTTGCATACCCAAAGTTTTTACCGTTGCCAAAAGCTGACGGTTCATATTGGACATTGCCACCGTATCACCGTCTACTATAGCGATATGCCCAACCCCCGACCTCGCCAAAGCTTCCGCCGCAAATGAACCGACGCCGCCTACGCCGAAAACCGCAACGTAAGAAGAAAGAAGTTTTTTTAGTCCTTCTTCTCCGACCAATTTAATTGTTCTTGCAAATCGCTCGTTCATCTATTTACCGTCCGTAAGCTTAAATGCAGGAAGAGCGAAAGCGTTGCCGGAATTTCTCGCCGTTGACTTATTCGCGTCTTTTTGCATGAATTTGGGCA
>JAFXOC010000579.1 GCA_017529085.1 Selenomonadaceae bacterium
CCCTGCATAATGAAAACGGCTGTCCATATTTATATGGGTATAAACTTCTGAAATTGCCGCTGGCATAGAACGCACCGGCTTTTGTTTTTTCTCTATGACCTCCGTCACGAGATCCTTATAATAAATCGCCGTGCCTCGTTTCTTTAGAATATCGTAAGCTACATCAGCTTCGGAAGCTGTTAAATAGTCCATACAAATTTCTCCTTCTACATTTTCTCCGGGGCAGATACGCCTAAAATTTTAAGCGCTAACCTAATTACCCTCGCCGTCGTCGCAGCCAAAGCAAGACGCGCGTTGCCAAGTTCTTCTCCCACTCCTACTATCCTGGAATGATTGTAAAAACTGTGAAATGCGCTCGCCAAATTGTAAGCGTATTTTGCGATACGTTGCGGCGCATATTCCATCGCAGCCTTATCTACTTCCTCTTCAAAAGACGCGATTTTTTTTATCAAATCCTGCTCTTCTTCCTCTTTCAAAAGAGAGAAGTTAGGCTTCTCCGAAAGTTTTAATCCCGTCTCCGGCGCGTTTCTTAAAATGCTCGATATTCTGGCGTGAGCATACTGCACATAATAAACCGGATTTTCGCTCGATTCTTTTTTCGCCAAGTCTAAATCAAAATCCAGCTGACTGTCCGCCGAACGCATTAAGAAGAAGTATCTTGCCGCGTCTACTCCGACTTCTTCCATAAGTTCCCTAAGAGTTATGCTCTCCCCTGTGCGTTTGGACATCTTGACAAGTTCGCCGCCACGATAAAGGCTCACCATCTGCATTAAAAGGATTTCCAGATTTTTCGCATTAAATCCCAAAGCTGTCATGGCTGCCTTTACCCGACAAATATAACCGTGATGATCCGCTCCCCAAATATTTATAACCTTGGAAAATCCTCTTTCAAACTTATTCTTATGATAAGCAATATCAGCCGCCAAATATGTGGGAACTCCGTTATCGCGGAATATAACTCTGTCTTTGTCGTCGCCGTATTCGGTGGATTTTAACCAAAGCGCGCCGTCCTTGTCATAAGCCTTGCCCTTCGCCTTTAAATCGGCGGCGGCTGCGTTTACCGCATCCGGATGAAGAGTTTTTTCGCTGAACCATACGTCAAACGTAACTTGAAAATCTTCCAAATCCTCTTTTAAAACCGCCAATTTCTCTTTATACGCTAAATCTTTAAAAATTTCAAGTCTTTCATTTTCCGGCAAATTTAAATATTTATCCCCATCCCGTTCCTTAATGCGTTTCGCCGTATCCACAATATCTGCGCCGTGATAGCCGTCCTCGGGGAATATTACTTCTTTGCCGAAAAGCTCCAAATATCTTGCGTTTACAGACTTAGCGAGATTATCCATCTGATTTCCCGCGTCGTTTATATAGTATTCGCTTTCAACGTCATACCCCGCCGCCCTGAGCAAATTTACAAGAGCGCTCCCAAAAGCTGCGCCCCTACCGTGTCCTACATGAAGCGGTCCAGTTGGGTTTGCGCTTACGTATTCAACCTGAATTTTCCCCGCATTTTTAGGCGGTAATTTGCCAAACTCGTCGCCTTTTTCATATATTGCTTGAAACGAATCGAAAAGCACGTTGGATTTTAAATAAATATTCAAAAATCCGGGCCCCGCCACATCGGTTTTTTCCAGCCAATCCCCTTCAAGATTTTTTGCGATAATTTCCGCTATTTTCCGAGGATTTTGCCGCATAACTTTAGCGGACTGCATAGCGATATTAGTCGCAAAATCTCCCATAGATTTTTCCGGCGGCACCTCAAGCTGAATTTCCGGAAGTTCCGCTTTCGGTAACGTCCCCTCCCCTACCGCTTTATCAATCGCCGTTTTTATGGCAAATATTATATGTTCCTTTGTTTCCACTTTTATCAATCCTTTTTACTGTCAGTTACTTCTTTCTTTTTTCTCTTTCTTTTTTGTAAAAAAGAAAGAGAAAAAGAAAGAAGCAAAGAAAAAAGAGAAAGAAAAAACTTTAATAATTTTAATAGACAAGGGAAAGTCCTGGTTCGGCGTTTAAATATAAGTCGCTGTAACGTCCATCTCTTGCTTGATAATAGCCCCTGCAAGCTATCATTGCGGCGTTATCGGTACACAACGCTACCGTTGGCGATATATAGCGATAATTTCTCTTTTTCGCTTCGGTTTTTAATCTTTCTCCAAGCGCGCTGTTCGCCGCAACTCCACCCGCCAAAACCAGAGTGTTCATTCTTCGTCGCTCCATCGCCCTCATCGCTTTTTCAGTCAATATTTCTACCACAGCTTCCTGAAAAGAGGCGGCAACATCGGCTTTATTCACATCTTCTTTTTTCAACTTCTTTTGATTTAAATAATTTAAAACCGCAGACTTTAACCCACTAAAACTAAAATCATAATCTCCGTTATTTCTCAAGGCTTTCGGAAAATCAATCGCCATAGGATTGCCGTTTTTGGCAAGTTTATCAATCTCGGGCCCCCCCGGATACGGAAGTCCCATCACGCGCGCCACTTTATCAAAAGCCTCGCCCGCCGCATCGTCCCGTGTTTCGCCCATAAGTGAAAATTTATTGTAACCTTCAACTTCCACCAAGGACGTATGCCCACCGGACACCACCAGAGATACAAACGGCGGCTCCAAACTCGATTCGCTTAAAAAGTTTGCAAATATATGCCCTTCCAAATGGTTTACCCCGATAAGCGGTTTATCCGTTGCAAACGCCAAAGCCTTTGCCGCGGAGAGTCCCACCAAAAGCGCGCCTTGAAGCCCCGGTCCATACGTTACGGCTATTTCATCTATATCCTCTAATTTTACATTCGCTTCATTTAAAGCCTCGTCTATCACCGGCATAATAGCTGTTATATGCTTCCTCGAAGCTATCTCCGGCACAACCCCGCCGTATTTTTGATGAATAGGTATCTGCGTCGATATTATATTGGAAAGGAGTTTCCTCCCGTCCAAAACCACTGCCGCCGCCGTTTCGTCACAACTAGACTCTATCCCTAATGTTATTATTTTATCCTTCATAACTCCACCGTTGTTTCTACCGCAAGTTCCTTCTTTCCAGGCTGTAGACTTATTATTTATTCGCAGACCTCTCCCCCCTACCCCTCCTCTAAGAGGGGGGCTTGGTTAGAGGAAATATAAAATTTGGGTTCAAAAGCAGTAATCCGAGTGCCTCCCTCTTGGAGGGAGGTGCCCGAAGGGCGGAGGGAGAGCCGTGAAGAGCACAATCTTTAATGATTTGTCTACAGTCTGAATTTTTATATTTGAGTATTCCAGAAAATTAAAGCGTCTTCATTATTATCTTGATAATATTTTTTCCTTCTTCCCTTTTCTTCCATTCCAAATTTTTTATAAAGAGCGATAGCGGGAATATTAGATGGTCTGACTTCCAAAGTCATAGCCGTCGCGGCTTTTAATTTCACCCTTTCGATAAATTCCGCCATAAGCTTTGACGCTATTTTTTTTCCTCGAAATTCGGGCAGCACCGCCACGTTTGTAATTTCTGCGTCCCCCGCAATAATCCACGCTCCGATAAAACCCACTATTTTTTCATTGAAAACCGCCGCAAGATAAATCGTATCGTTGCGCTCTGCCGCGTCTTGCAACGCTTCTTTCGTCCATGGAATAGGAAATGACGCTTCTTCAACCGCATAAACACCGTCAATGTCTTTTGCTTCAACTTCTCGAAAACAAAGATTATCCATGACGCTTCTCCCAAAGTTTTTCAGCCTCCGAACGCCTTACATATAAAGGCTCCAAAGCCATTATATTATCCTCGTTTTCACAATGGATAAAGGCGTATTTCGCTATAAGTGCGCCTCTTGGCATTCTCGCGTAAAATGGCGCGAGAATTATTTTATTCGAGTCAATACCTTCGTACGCTTTTTCAGCCTTTTCGCCCAATAAAACCGCGTTTTCATCGTTTGACAAAATTTCCTGCCGCGCTTCTTCCAAGCTTACAACCGAAAGCGGCTCAACAATTTGCAATTTCCCGTCGTTAAATTTATAGTGTTCTCTATATACCATACCTTTTTGCGCGTCCATCAACGAGACAATCCGCAAATTGGGAACGGCAAAATGATACGCCAAAGACTGCAATGTGGGTACGCCGTAAATTTTTATATTTAAGGCGTAAGCTATACCTTTTGCAGCCGCTAACCCTATGCGAAGCCCCGTAAAAGAGCCGGGACCTAAGCTTACGGCTACGGCGGCAAGTTCGGATTTATCCTTGTTGGCAAGAGCGAGAACCTTTTCTACATGAGCTACGAGAGTTTTGGAATGGGTTAATCTTGACTCGCTTGTTATCTCCGCAAGCAGTCTGTTTTCCTCCGCAACGGCTACGGAGGAAACTTTTGACGAAGTCTCCAAAGCTAAAACAAGCAAATTTAATCCATTCCTTTCTTTAAAATCTCAATCAATGCTTCGGCAATTTCTCCTGTTCCGGAAAGCGAAATTTTTCTTGATTTCTCGTTTAAAACCTCAAAATTAACGTCAACCGTATTCACGGGAAGTTCCTCCCTAAATTTATCCGCCCACTCAACTACGGAAATTCCTTCATCAGATTCCGCATATTCGTAAAAATCTATATCATAGAGTTCCAAAACATTATTTAAACGATATAAATCAAAATGGTAAATCGGACAAATTCCATCGTAAATATTCATTAAATTAAACGTGGGACTCGTAACCTCGCTTTTAACTCCCAAAGTTTTAGCTAAACGCTTGGTAAAAAGAGTTTTCCCCGCGCCCAAATCGCCCATAAGAGCAAGAGCGGTTCCTTCCTTTATGTGTTTTCCCACAAGTTCTGCGATATGTTCTGTCTCTTCCTCGGAGTTTGTTGTAAAACTTATCATAAATTCCTCTCGTAGTTAAAACTTTCTATCAAACTGCCCGTATTATACCACAAATTTTGACAAAGGAAAAATATTTTTATTAACTTTGATTTTGATTTTCTTCTCCACTATCAGACATAAATGGCAACGACAGTATAAACGGCATTAAAAAAGCCAAATACAAAACATACCGAAAAGCGAAAGCCGTGGGTGAGGCTATTAAAATCGTGAGATAAGATAAAAATACCGGCAAAAGCGCCGCCGCTTTTCGGTTTTCTCCCTTTTCAAGCAATAACGCTAATATAAAAAGGAGTATAAAACCGCAGGCTCCGCCGTTTAGATAAAAGACATTGTCCGCCATAAATCCCGCTATCTTCTCCCTTACCGGTTTTTTCAGCGCCTTGAAATCCGTCGCATGGAACGGGCGTTCAATAGGCCAACGAATGTTTTGAGGATTAAGAGTGTCGTTTGTAATCGCGTCCACAAAGGCTATTTGATTATGATGATAATTCCATGGTCCAATGCACCAAAAATCAAGCGTCGCAAAGGCGTGAGCGGAAAAATATATCGATATGTTTTTGGAGAAAGTTTCAAGATACGCTTTGATAAACCTGCCTTTGTTGGCG
>JAFXOC010000580.1 GCA_017529085.1 Selenomonadaceae bacterium
AGTAACCTTTTTCCATCAATACATATTGAATTGTGAGGATTGCATGTAACACCTAATTCCTTACATGGGCAATCCTTAATATGAACGGCGGTTAAAAGCGATTGAAACTCTTCCATACCTTCCATATAGTTATTTTGCGAAGTTCCTAAAAGTATATAATCGGTTGAAATATGCAGAGCGTTCGCCAAATTTATTATAGTAGCCGCCGTCATACTTTTATAGCCGTTTTCAATATCGGCGAGAAACTGCGCCGAAATATCCGCCCGTTCTGCAATTTGCTCCCTTGTATAGTGTTGGTGTTCGCGGACTTTACGGATGCGTTCGCCAACTGCGATATTTAAATCCTTTTTCTGCACAGCGTCAACTCCCATCATTGTATCTCTTTATGATATAACGGCAGGAATGAATTTTGTAATATCTATAAATATTGACAAATATATTCTATTGATATAAAATTGAAAATTAAGAATATTTGTCGAAAGGAGTTTGCTATGAAGTACACAGTTCACAGAGCGTTAGCCATGCTTAAAACCACCAAAGCTCGTATTGAACGGGAGCTTGCCGACGAATGTATTATGTGGGCACGGGTAGCCAGAGGTAACGAAGATTTAATAAGCGGCGTCGCCGTAAAAGATATAGAGCGGGATATTCAATCGCATTACGACAGAATTACGGCTCTTATCGAGAACTATACGAAAATAAAATCTGCGGTTATCAAAAGCAATGCGGGGGTTGCCGAGGAGGCTGAACTTCGGCGTACATCTGTGTGCGGAAAATTGCTTACCGTAGCGGAAATTATCGAAATGCAAGATACCATATACGGCAGAGCTAAAAAGCCCGGATTTAAGTCCAAACTTTTGGCTAAGATGAAGGACGATTTCGCCAAAGCGCAAATGGATTTTGACGATATGCAGGAAAAAGCCGATGAAGAAGTCAATCAATATATCCGTTCCCTTGCCGGAAAAAAGCGAGACGAAGACGAAACTTACGCAGGGACAAAATCTCTTATAGAAGCGACAAGCAAGATGCTTCACGAGCAAAAAGACCCTCGTCTTATCGACCCGCTAAAAATCGCAAATAAAATCAATGCGCTTGAGAATGAAATTGAAAACTTCCGTACGGAAGCCGATGCCATTCTTTCGGAGCAAAATGCGCTTAGCACCATTGAGCTTGACTTAGCGGAAGTCAAATAGGTTATGTGTTAAATACGGATAAGCTGCCGAACAGCGAAAATGGATGCTGCTTTCTTTAAACAGATAAGCAGTTTAAATGGATAATTCGGGAGAGATTCCTGAAAGAACGGAAAAGCTAAAAGCGCAAAGTTCAAGGTTTACACGCTTAAAGTTAAAAGTTCTTCCAATTCAAAGTTCAACTTTAAAAGTTCAAAGAAAAGACTATCCCGAAAAAATGGATATTGCAAAAGTTCTGCATACATTGGGGATAGTCTTGATAAAATCCTGCGCTAGAGTTTAGGTGTCATTCATACCGCGCTACTCGCAGGCTGGCAGCTTGTCCGAATTATAGTTTGAAACGAAAGGAGTCGCGTTATGGAAAATTTTAATTTCGAAACATTGGGAGAATTTGAAAAATCTATGAGGCAACCGCCCAAAACGCAACTATCCGAAGAATATACCGGCAATCGCAACCTTTTCGACGATGTGTCAAAACGTGAAAAGTATAAAGAATCTGTTTTTGACGGCAAGTCTACCACAACGGATTTTATCACGGGCGAAACTCTGCACAAAAACAGACAGGCGGCGGTTAATAAATACGGCGCAAATAAAGCCAATTATCACACGGGGCAGGTTGACCATATAAATCCTTTGGAACAGGTTCACTCCACAGCGAAAAAAATACCCTTTTTAACGGACGAAGACGTTCGCATAGCCGCAAACAGAGAATGGAATTATCGCTTTACTCAATCTCACTTTAACCAGTCCAAACAGAGCAAGACAAATTTTGAAATGGCGAAAAAATCGTTTCAAGACGGCAAATATGAAGAAGGCGCAAAACTGATAAGCGACGGCGTAACGTCTAACGCTCTTGTCACCGCTGAACTCGGCGCAAGAGCCTCTAAAAATGCGGGAGAATTTGCGGTTAAAACCACATATAAAACCATACACGATACGGCAAAATCCATATCTCCGAAATTAACGGTTGAAATCAAACAACAATTAGGCGAGTCCGTTAAAAATTTAAAACAGAACATAGGGGAGGATTTAAGCGCCGCTGCCGTGCCTATGACAATATCCGCCGTAAACGCCCTTATTTGCGTAACTAAAGGCAAAAAATCCGCCAAAGAAGCGGGAAAAGAATTTGCGGTGCAAACGGGGGCTATGGTAGTAACTGAAGAATTGAAAAAATTTGGTATCAATACGGCAAATCAAGCCCTAAAACAAAGCGGAATAAAGTTGTTGCAACAAACGGCAAAGACAAATATGATTGCAAACGCCGTGGCTATGGGATTTATGGTAAAAGATTCCGTAGTTTCGTGGGTTGACGGAAAAATTAACGACGAGGAATTTGTGGAACAAGTAGCTCGCACGGGAACGCTTTTGGCGGCGCAGTCCATAGGCGCGGTAATTGTGTCGGAGCAACTACTTGGAAGCGCGATTGGAAAAGCGATAGGGCAAACGGTTATCCCCATTCCCGTTGTCGGCGCGATAATCGGAGGCATAGCCGCCAGTGTTGCTTGCGAATGTATGTTTTCATTGATGGACGCGGCTAAAAATCACATAGTGGAAG
>JAFXOC010000581.1 GCA_017529085.1 Selenomonadaceae bacterium
ACATTTTTCTTGGGGACAAAGGATCAAACGATTCTTTCAGCAGTTTCTGCGCCGCAAGAAAAACGTTTCATATATGGCGATACTTTTGTATCGAAAAGCAAATGACGGCGTTTTCTTGAAAAATCATCTTGTACGCCAAGACCGCGGCTTTATGCGGAGCGAAGTTCCGTTTTCGGAATACAAGCGAACCCTTATGATAATTAACCTCTAACTGGAGTTTACAACGGGGTTGTTTTGTTTGTCAAGGGGAATAATTCGTAATTCATATGAAGAAAAGACGTTGTAATTTTGCGAAAATTTTGTAGTGGAAAAATATTTATGAGTAATATTCAATAGTATAAGGGATGGTGTGAAAAGTGGGCGCTCTAAGAGAATTTAACGGCAACACTCATTTTATGAGCGTCGCGCGTCATGGAGGATATGTCTACTTTTCCGAAACTACTTTTAACGGCTTGTTTCGTTACAAAGAAGGAGAAAACGAAGCGGAATTTTTGGGCAGATTCCCAAATGAAGACCTTTGGCAGGGAGATTTGCACAGAGAAGTGTTCGTAAAAGGCGACAAGCTTTATTTTATCCCGATGAATGGGCATGGAATAACCGTTTACGATTGCGTTGACGGGACGTTCGAAATGTTGAAAATCTTGGGAAAAGAGGAAGAATATGTTCATTTTGCTCAATGCGTTAAGTTGGAAAATGAAATTTTGCTGATTCCCGTGGATTATGGTACGCCTTTTACTCTGTTCAACATTGAAACGGAAGAAATAAGGACGCTTCCCGAAATATTTGAAAAAATAGCAAAAAATATTCCGCTTCCCGTCAGATACGAGGTGTTTCCCGTACATTCGACCGTTCTTAAAGACGATATTCTGTATCTGTCGGTATCTTCCACCAATATTCTGCTTAAGCTTTCTCTTGCGGATTATAAAGTGGAAAAAATTGTCCTGCCGTTTGAAATTCATCTTAGGTATATGAGCTTTTTCGATGGGGTATTCTATTTCACGGCGCAGGAACATTTAATCGCTTCTTGGAAAGAAGCGGACAATACGGGACAAATTTATGAAATGCCGGGAGAAGCCGAAGATCCTAATTATCCATATTTGAAAATAGAACGCTATAATAATAATTTATATGTTATCGCAGGCAGGGAAGACCATTTTTGGAAATTTAATCCGACTACCGGCGAATGGCAGGATTTGTTAAAAAAGGCTCCCGAAGAATTTGAGAGGGATCTTAAAGGTCCATTGTTGTTCCTAGGATATTCCATTAATAAAAATATTCTTAAACTTTATCCCCGCGCCGGGAACGGCTTTTTAACCTTTGACATTGAAAAGGGAGCATTTGAGTTTAAGCAATATTTATACGACGCTAAAGCCGGCGAAGAGCTTTCCAAAGATTGGGTCAAGACGATTTTGGACGGCGGGCGTTTGTTTATTGAGTATGATTTAAGACCAACGGATTATATAACCTACATAAATGAGAACAGTGGCGACAACAAAGTCGAATCAAACTATGAACCTGCGGGAGAAGTTATATATCAAAGGATATTAAGCGAGGTGACAGGCGCATGAAGATTTATACCTGCTAGGTATAAATCTTCAAGATTTCCGGGCAAGCCGTTGGCTGACATTTGCGGCAAACCTATGGTTTGGTGGGTGTATCAAAATTGTCGCAAAGTCGAACTTTTATCCGAAGTTTATGTGGCGACCGACAGCGACCTTATCATGAAGGAATGTCAACGCCTTGACATGAAAGCGATTATGACAAGCGCGGATTGCCTCACGGGAACGGACAGATGCGCCGAAGCCGTTTTAAATATGGATGCGGACATTATCTTAAACGTTCAGGGCGACGAACCTTTGCTTGAGCCTGAAACCATGGCTGAAGCCATAGAGCCTTTGATGAAAAACGATGACTTGCAGGTAACAAATTTAATGACGAAAATTACGAGTCCCGTGGATTTGATAAACAACACAATTCCCAAGGTTATAACGAACGAAGCGGGGATAGGGTTATATCTGACAAGAAATGCCGCCCCTTATCCCAAAGGAAGTTTAAAAGCTTCATATTACAAGCAAGTTTGCGTATATGGTTTCAGACCGCAAGCTTTGAGATTTTTTCGAGAATACGGACTGAAAAAAGGCAAAGCCAAAAATGAAGCTATAGAAGATATAGAAATATTGAGATTTATAGAAAATGGTTACAGAGTTCAGTTTAAGGAAGTCGCAACCGATACGGTTGCAGTCGATACTCCCAATGATTTAGAACGAGTCAGAAGTATTCTGAAAAATTCATGGGGGGGGGTAAAGGATATTACTTCTTAGAAGAAGTGTCCTTTGCCTTTAATCAAAGGCGGTGGGCTGCATGAAGACCGTCGCTTTTGTGCCTATTAAACTTAACAACGAACGGTTGCCTGGGAAGAATACGAAAATATTAGCCGACGGCAAGCCTTTAATGCAGTTTATTCTTTCCACTCTCTTAACCGTTGAGGAAATTTCGGAGGTGTATGTATATTGCAGTTCCGAAGATGTGAAGCCTTATCTTTTGCCAGGGGTAAAGTTTTTAAAGCGGGATTCCGTGTATGATTTGCCTGAAACGAACGTCAACGAACTGTTCGCTTCTTTTGTGGCAAAGGTTCCGTCGCAGGCGTATGTTCTTGCGCATGCGACGGCACCTTTCATGAAAGGTGCCTCTATATCTAAGGGCATCAACATTCTTAAAACGGGAGAATATGATTCCGTTGTGGCGGTGGAAAGATTGAGGCGATTCCTTTGGAATGAAGAAAAACCTTTAAATTACGATACGGTTAAAATTCCCCGTACGCAGGATTTAAAGGGATATTATCTTGAAACCACAGGCTTTTACATCTTTACCAAAGAGGCGATTGAAAAGCGTCATAGCAGAATAGGCGAAAAGCCGTATTTATTGGAAGTTTCGGAGATAGAAGCGTTGGATGTGGATATTCCCTTGGATTTTGCGATAGCGCAATATGTATATAGTCAGATGAATGCTTAAAAGAGGTGATCGGCATGAGCAACGCCATTATACTTGATTGCACGCTTAGAGACGGCGGTTATTGCAATCAATGGACTTTCGGCGAAAAGAACATAAAAAAGATTATCCTTGAACTCATTCATGCCGATGTGGATATTATCGAATGCGGGTTTTTAACGGAGCGCATTAAGCATAAGCCAGACATTACAAAATTTAACGCTATTGATGAACTAAAGGATTTTATTCCAAAAGATAAACAAGACAAGCTCTTTGTGATTATGGCAAATTCGGGGGAATATTCCTTTGATAAACTGCCAAACGCTACAGATGCTTGTCTTGACGGTATAAGGCTTGCTTTTCATAAGAAGGATATCGAACAAGCTTTTAGAGAAGCCGAAATTATAAAGGACAAGGGTTATAAACTTTTCCTTCAACCTATGGTTTCGTTGAATTATACAGACGAGGAATTTATTACGTTGCTCAAAAAGTCGAATGACTTGGAGCCGTATTCCTTTTATATTGTCGACAGTTTCGGAGCCATGAAGCGAGAAGAGTTGTTGAGATTGTTTTATTTAGTGGAGCATAATCTTAAATCAAATGTAAAAATCGGTTTTCATGGACATAATAATCTGCAACTTGCCTATTCCAACGCCCAAACATTGATGGAAATTCCCACTGTAGGAGATTTGCTTATTGATTCTTCTATTTACGGCATGGGCAGGGGCGCGGGCAACCTCAATACGGAGCTTTTAATAAGTTATCTTAACGGCAACAGAGGCGCAAAGTATTTATTGTCCCCTATATTGTCTGTGATAGACGAAATATTGATTAACTTTTACGATCGTCATCCGTGGGGTTTTACCTTGGCGCATTATATATCCGCCATTCATAACGCTCATCCTAACTACGCAAGTTATCTTGACGATAAGAAAACATTGACGGTAGAGCGAATGAACGAGATTTTTTGGCAAATGGATGCGGATAAGAAAAGCAAATTCGACCCTGTTTATATAGAAGATTTATACGGCAAATATATGGAGCGGGGCAACGTATACGAAGCGCATTTGGACGAATTGAGGAAGAAATTGCAGGGAAAGACCGTTCTTCTGATAGGTCCGGGTAAAAGCACAAATGAGGCGAAAGAAAAAATCCGACGCATGGCAAAAAATAATGATACCGCGAT
>JAFXOC010000582.1 GCA_017529085.1 Selenomonadaceae bacterium
CTTCGCGGTCCCCCTCCCTCTAAGAGGGAGGCACTCTGATTATTACTTTTGAGCCAAAATTTTATATTTCATCTAACCAGGCCCCCCTCCTAGAGGGGGGGTAGGGGGGAGAGCAAGGGGAGTGAATAAACAATAATAAGTCTACAGTCTGTAATATTGGGACTAATTCGCTATAACAAAATAAATTCCTTCCAATGTATTGCGGAAAAAATAAAATTTCTTATCCGTCAAATTACAAAAGATTTTCTGTCGGGTTTGTTTTTATGACGAAAACAGTTTTCATATAAAAATAACTTTTAATTGATAAAAATTTAAAATAGTATTAAAATAATCCCGAAAATTGATTTTAATTTGGAGGCGCGTATGAGTAAAAAACAAAAAAATGTTCTCATCAGGATAATTTTAACGACAATTCTTCTGATGGCAATATCTCTATCACACATTGAAGGCGTATACCGCATCGCTTTTTTTCTCGTTCCGTATTCTTTAATCGGTTGGGACATACTTTTAAAAGCGGCTAAAGGAGTAAAAAATCGCCGCCCGATGGATGAAAACCTGTTGATGGCGGTCGCTACGGTAGGCGCTCTCGCCCTTGCGATTCAAGACGAATTGCAAGGTAGCGGCGGAGATTTTACGGAAGCCGTCGCCGTTATGCTTTTTTATCAAATCGGCGAATGGTTCCAAAGTTATGCCGTAGGCAAGAGCCGTAAAAACATTTCGGAACTTATGGATATTAGACCGGATTACGCCAATGTTGAAATTGACGGGAAGATTGAAAAAACAGATCCGGAAGATGTTGAAGTCGGCTCCGTTATAGTTGTTTTGCCGGGAGAAAAAATCCCCATCGACGGCGTTATCGAATCGGGCAATTCGTCGCTCAATACCGCTGCGTTGACGGGAGAGAGTTTGCCCCAAGATGTATGCGTAGGGAGCGAAGTCTTGTCCGGCGCGGTGAATTTGACAAGCCCGATTTATGTTAGGACTACAAAAGAGTTTGAAGAATCCACCGCCTCTAAGATATTGGACATCGTTGAAAACGCAAGTTCGGCAAAATCCAGGAGCGAAAGTTTTATCACGCGTTTTGCTAAGATTTATACTCCCGCCGTTGTATTTTCCGCTATTGCCCTCGCTTTTGTTCCACCGATATTTGAAGCTCTTTTTTTAAACGCTTCGCCGGAATGGAGCGTTTGGATTTATCGCGCTCTCATTTTCTTGGTTATAAGCTGTCCCTGCGCCCTTGTTATAAGCGTGCCGCTCTCATTCTTCTCGGGGCTTGGCGGGGCGAGCCGCGCTGGTATTTTAATAAAGGGATCGAATTATCTTGAAACATTGGCGGATGTTAAAACCGTGGTTATGGATAAAACGGGAACCCTGACCAAGGGTGTGTTTGACGTTGACGCGGTGCATCCCAATAAAATGCTCTGCTCCTTTTTGCATAAAGCGGATGGGGAGCATATCAAAATCGGAGACGGGCTGGAGCATTTAAAACGGGATCTTTTGCACGTTGTGGCGCACGTTGAAAAATTCAGTCCTCATCCAATAGCAAA
>JAFXOC010000583.1 GCA_017529085.1 Selenomonadaceae bacterium
GCCGCCTCAAGCAAACTCGTCTTACCGACCAAATCCACTATCGGAACCCGTCTGTTTTCCGCGAACTTAAAAATCTCGTCCCGCGTCGCCTCATCCACTTCGCCTGCGCCAAAAATCACCGGCAAAATGCCTTTCTCCCAAAGCGCCCCCGCAACCTTGCCCCATTTTTCGCCGCTCCACCGTTTATTTGGCCAATTCCCGCCTACTATTAGGGCTGCTAATTGTTGGGGCTCCGCCACAAACCCCGCAAGGGGCGCTGCCCCTTGACCCCGCCAAAGGGCATTGCCCTCGCTCCCAGTTGTTGGTGTGGGTGGTTGTTCTTTGTTTGTGGTTTCGACGGTGTTTAGAGCATGATTAAAAATTTGTTTTGCTTTTTCCTGTTCCTCTTTTGTTAGCTTTAGCGTAAAACCTTTAACTTCGCCTTTTGCGCCCATCGCCCTTGCAACGTCCAAATACTGCTCGACTATATGTCCGTCCTTATGTTCGCCCTTTACGCTCTTACTTATAAGATTGCTAAACTCCCGCATTTTAGCCACGCCAAGTTTTTTCTTTGCGCCGGCTAAATTTGCGATAAGCGCCGACTTCAACAATCCCTGCAAATCCAATGAATAATCGTATTCATGCTCCCTAAGTTTTCTTCGTAACCCCGGAACATTCTTTATAAATCCCGAAAGGCTGCGTATCTCCTTTTTCGGAACCACAATCGCTTCATCCACATCGGGACAAGCGCGAACCAAAGGCGCGGCGGCGGCTTCCACCGCCCAATATATCTTCGCATCCGGAAAAGTTTGCTTTATAAAGTTAGGTACGCTAAGCGCGTGAATAACGTCGCCTATTGCGCTAAGCTTGATTATAAGTATGTTCATGGTGGTTCCTTCTAATTCTTACTTTTCTTTTTCTCTTTTTTGTAAAAAAGAGAAAAAGAAAAGCAACAAAAGAAAAAGAGAAAAAACTTTAATAAAAATTACTTTTGAAAGGTTTGATATAAAGTGGCAATTTACGTTTGTTAAAGTTTTTTCTCTCTCTTTCTTTGCTTCTTTCTTTCTCTCTCTTTTTTTCAAAAAAGAGAGAGAAAGAAAGAAGAACTTACAATTTAATCTTTTTCAACGTTTTAGTCGTCGAATACCCTTCTACAAAGGGAATAATCTCAACCTTTCCGCCGTTTTTCAACACTATTTGACCCTCGGGCAACGTATCTACGGTGTAGTCGCCGCCTTTGGCGTATATATCGGGTTTAAGCGTTTCAACTAAGCGTTCCGCCGTGTCATCGGAGAATATGACGGCTGCGTCCACGCATTTCAAAGCGTCCAGAAGGAATGCGCGGTCGTTCTCATTGTTTATGGGGCGACTTTCGCCTTTTAGCTTTTTTACCGACGAATCGGAATTGACTCCGATTATTAGGAAATCGCCCAAATTGCGGGCTTTGCTTAAATAGTCAACGTGTCCTCTGTGCAGTATGTCAAAACAGCCGTTGGTGAAAACTACTTTCTTACCCGACTTTTGCAGAATACTTACTAAAGCTTTCGCATCGTTTAAATCTAAAATCATACCGTCACCTGTTCGGGGCCTATGGCTTTCAAAAGTTCCGCTGCGCTCACTGTCGCCGTGCCGTACTTTCTCACCGCTACTCCCGCGGCGTAGTTGGCTATTTTTACCGCATCTTCGGGGTATGCGCCCGCAGAGAGAGAGAGCATAAACGCCGCAACCGATGTGTCGCCCGCGCCCGATACGTCGAAGACTTCGCTCTTGTCCGTCACCGGTATATCTACCACTCTTCCCGTACTTTCCGCCAATGTCATGCCGTCTTCGCCGCGCGTCACGAGAACCCCTTTTGCGTCAAGCTCCACCAAAAGCTCAACGGCGGCGTTTTTCAGCGTATCGACGTTTGTGAACGTCCGCTCCATGGCGGCGGCAAGCTCGCTGTCGTTCTGCTTTACGTAGCCGATGTTCTTAAACGCCCGCACGTTGTATCTTGAGTCAACGATGCTGAAAAGATTGTGCTCGTTCGCGTACTTTATGGCGAGGTTTCTAACCTTTTCGGACACGGTTTTGGAGCCGTAATCGCTTAGTATCACGCCGTCAACCTTCGGCAAAATTTCCTTTATATATAATATGAGCTTATCTTCCGTTTCCTTTGAGAGTTCTTCCTTGCTCTCGTTATCCACGCGAACTATCTGCTGGCTGACCGTCGCTCTGCCGCCCGCGATAATCCTTGTCTTGGTGATGGTGGGGCGTTCCGTATCCACAATCAAGCCCGAAGCGTGAGCGCCGTTCTTCTTTAATATACGCCTCACGCCTTCGCCGCCGTGATCGTTGCCGATTATTCCCGCGGCGTATACCGCGCCGCCCAAGCTTGCGATGTTGTTCACCACGTTCGCCGCGCCGCCGGGGACTATCTTTTCCCCGGCTTGCTCCAGCACCAGCACCGGCGCTTCTCTTGAAATACGGCCTATTCTGCCGTCAAGGTATATATCGGCAACCATATCCCCTATAACCAATAGTTTCTTTCCCAAAAAATTTTCAACGATTTTTTTCAACATATAATCACCACGGCGTAAAATCTAATCTAAACTGCCACGAAGAGCGTTTCGCCCTGTATCTTACTATAAACTGCGAACAGTGCATATCGTGGAACCAATAGTAATCCACGTCCCTAACGGTACGCCTTCCCTCGTCGTACTGGATTCCAAGGATAAATCTATCCCTTTTTGTCATTCTATAGCTAAGCCCCGTCTTTATGGCGCGCCCAACATCGTTTACGTTATAACGGAACAGCGCGTTGTCGGTATTTACAACGGAGTATTTATACGTGAAATACGCCGCGTATTTCGGGTCAAATTCCTTTAACAGCCCCATTTCCCAGTCGTAACCCTTGCGGGTGGAGTCGTCGTAAGTTTCCTTCGTCACCTGATAGCCCGCGCCCACTCTGTAATACCAACGGGAACCCAAATGCAAAGGCTCCCTGTATAAACCAAAGCGAAAATATTTATGCGTACTGTCGATATCGGGCGTATTCTTCTGACGACGTTTCCATTTACCTACTTCAAAGTCAACAGTGTAATGAAATTTCGAATCCTTTATTATCTTCCTGTCATGATTAAAAATAAATGATGGCGAGCGCAAAATCCAGTTGTCGTCTATATCCGAATAATAACCGTACGCTATCTTAAACGAGCTGCCCGCGTTGTGGTGGCGAAGTTCCGTGCGGTTTCTGAAATTATGCTTCGTGCTCCAATAAAGCCTGCCCGCAAGCTCAACTTTAGGATAAAGTTCTCTGTTTCTGTTATACGCTATCCAGAAACCGTCGCCGTTTGAGTATCCCGCGCGGGGCCAAGTCTCCGGCTCCCGATTGGGGTCAAGGCTCTGAACCTGCCTATCCCGCGTAAAAATCAGCTTATTCTTGGCGTATACCTTAACTTTTTCCAAAATCATCCTGTCGTTGGGGAATATTGTAATCTTTTCCGCTTCCAAGTGATAATCGGGGGTATGCGCGTTACATTTAGTGGTTGTGCCGTTGTATATCACGACCATATCGGGGTAAAACTCGAAATGCTTGCCGCTGACGTACTGATGCCCGACCTTGCCCTTTGCCTCTTCCATGGTGCCTGTTTTTGCGCCGTAGCGGTAAAAAGTGTTGTAACCGTCTAAAATAATGTGTTTACCGTTGGCGTTCATCTTTAAAAGATGAGCTTTACCCGGAATCTCAACCTCTTCCTCAACAGTGTTCCCTCTAATAGTAGCCTCGGTATCGCTGTCGCCCGTCATTTTCTGATAATCCATGGTGACAATCTTAACGGCGCCTTTTGCGGAAAATTCCCCCGTCACTTGATTATATGTAAGGTCGTCCCCCAAAAACACGGCGGGCAACGCGCTGTCCTCAGTCAGAGGTCTTCTTAAATTATTCTTTATAAACTGACTCTCCGATATAAGTTCCTTCTGTTCCGGGGTGAGCTGTTTCTCACGTTCGTTTCGCCTTCGGTTCTCGATAAAATCCAAAACCTCCGCGCCCGTATCGGAATCCCCTTCATACGCCGCGTGAGCCGGCAATGGGAGCGCCAACGCAGCCGCTAACACCGCCAATATCCCTGTTATCTTCTTCATTTATTACTCCCATCCTCCATTGTTGGGGCTTCGCCCCAAACCCCACGAGGGCGCTGCCCTCGACCCGCCTAAGGGCGCAGGGGCGGCGCCCCTGCCGGGTTTGGGCAGAGCCCAATTTACTCGGCGTTGATGGCCATTTGAACGCCGTAAAGGGGCGTGTCGTGTTTGGTTTCGACGTAGAGTTCGGTGCCTTCGGGAAGCTCTATGTTTTTGCCCTTGACAAACGCCCCGGCTATGATGCCGACGGGACCTAAGAGCGCAATGCCGGCGATACTCGCGCCCGCCGCCATGGCGGCGTTTTTCATCTCCGTTTTGGAGGCTTCTCCTACGTATGTGTCTACATAAGTGCCTTCCATTGCCTTTGTCTTTTCAAATTCGACAACAAGTTCCGCATTCCTGCCAAAATTTCTTGCGGGCGTAACTTTTGTTACCTTGCCTTCTCCTTTTGCGCCTTTCGTGAAGATTAGAATTCCGTCCGATATAACGTCCGCCGCAACGTGATATTTGACTTTGTCGCCAACCTTGATGTTTTTGGTGGTGACGGGCTCGGACAGGGCAATTTTAATAAGCGTGCCGGCGGGGACGTTGGTTTTTACGACGGGAAGTTGATTTTCGCCGAAGGACGCGATTGAGAGGTCGTCAAGTCTTTCGGTAAGAGTTCCCGTTCCTGTTTTGCCGACAATTTTCATCTCCATCGCGGAAAGCCTTGTGATTAAAGGTTCGTCGCTGACTTCCCTGCGGACGTTCCATTCGATGGCGTTCATCAACGCTTCTTTAGACGGCGCGTTTTCGTTGGTGTACAGCTCGTCGTAAAGCGCGTCTATGCGACTTGTCATGGAACCTGCGCTAAGCTTGCCGTTGTATTCCCTCTCAAGCCGCTCAATGCGCTCCATGACGGCGCCCGTCTGCGCCTTGCCGTAAGTTGCGACCTCCATTGACGAAAGGCTGCCTTCGATATCCTCCGGAGCAGCGAATACAAAGGAAGACGACAACATTGACGCTACCAATAACATACTGATTTTCTTTTTTAGCTTCATTATATATACTCCTAACTTTAGGATTGTTAAGCGTGTCACCGCCGCCTTCGGCGGTGACACATCTTACTATTCTTTGTTCTCCTCTATGTGCCCGTAAGGTTCGGGATGTATAAGTATATCCATTTTATCGGAACCTATACGGCGAATTTTTTCTTCAAGCTCGTCGCATATCGCGTGTACCCTAGACAGCGGCAGGGGTCCGTCAAAGAGAACGTGAACGTCCAACATTTTAACATCGCCCGAACGCCTTGTCCTTAAAGCGTGTAATCCCCTGACCTCCGGGATTGAGCGTATAACGCCGATAATTTTATCCTCTTCTTCGGATGGAAGGCTTGCGTCCGTGAGCTCTAAAAACGCCGATTTTGCAAGGGACGCGCCCGCGTGGATTATCACGAAAGCGACGCCAAGACTTATTACCGAGTCGAGCCACATCAAGCCGGTGAGTTTTATAAGCCCAAGCCCCAAAAGCACCCCGACTCCCGTCCAGATGTCCGCTCTAAGGTGAATCGCATCCGCTCTTAACGCTTGCGAAGAAGTTTCTTTGGCAACTTTCATTAAATAGGACGATACCACAAAATTCAGAATTACAGAAACGCTCATTACAATAACGCCGAGAGTTATTGTTTCGGGTTCTCTGTGGCTTTTTATGGATTCCACCGCATGAAGGGCAATCATAATCCCCGCCATCATAATAAGGATGGATTCCGTGCCGGCGGAGACGTTTTCAAATTTGCCGTGACCGTAGTCGTGTTCCTTATCCGGCGGCGCTTTGGCTTTCTTTATGGCGAAAAACTGCCCCATGGCGGAAAACAGGTCGACGGACGAATGAATACCCTCGGAGACAACGCTCATTGCGCCGGTATAAATCCCCGTCGCGATCTTTAAAACAACCATTGACGCGTTAGCGGCGACGGATAAAAGAGCGGCGCGTTCTTTCTTGTCCATCATATATCCGGCTCCGTTCGCTTCTGCCAATCTATCACAAATTGCATTATTACGCCGTACGGAGAGTCAAGCGGAATAGGCATCGCAATTCCCGTGCCCTTTATCTCCTCCAACAACTCCCTCGGGCTGTAGTTATATATCTTGCTCTTTATTATTTCGTAAGTGTTGTTTTTTCTGTGAAATCGTATATTTTCTTCTATCAATTTGTTGGTAGCGGGCTTCTTAACGGAAATTTTCGTTACAAGATATTCTTCCGTCAGTGTAATGTTGTCCACTTCCGCATAATATCCCGCGCCGTAAAACTCGCCCACAAAGCGTTCTTCGGCATAACACGAAGTATTTAACAGAAATAACAGTAAAATATTAATGAATAAAATGTACCTTTTCATGAGTCAGACCTTTGATGAATATTTAATGTTATTGTTTATGGGAATTTCCAACATTGCCTCGATTCTCCTCCCTGCCGCTTCGCGGCTGTCCCTCCTCTAGGAGGAGGGCTTTTTATTGCCCCCCTCCTAGAGGGGGGTAGGGGGGAGATTCCTATTAGAGAGGGGGCGCATCAACATATCCTTGGAACAATAATACCTCTTGGCATCTCCACAACCCTGATAGAACCCAGCGGCGTTCTCATACCGACTTTTCCGACCGCCTTATCCGTGGTTTCGCCGATAACCGCCGCATCTCTTCCGCGTTCGTCCGCTTTTATGGCGGCAAGCGCAGCGTCGGCCTCCTCCTGCGGGACAAAAGCGACGAGCTTTCCTTCGTTGGCAAGGGTCAGGGGGTCAAAGCCAAGCATATCCGAAAGTCCCTTGACTTCTTCTTTTATGGGAATTTTTTCTTCATCTATAATTATCCCAACATTCGCCGCTTTTGCAATCTCGTTTAAAGTTGCCGCCAACCCGCCTCTAGTTGGATCGCGTAGTACCGCTATATTTTTTGTAACGGCAAACATCTTTTCAACCATCTTGTTTAAAGGCGCGGCGTCCGATTTCAAATTAGATTTCATGTTATGCCTTGCGGCAAGTATTGTCGCGCCATGATCTCCCATGCTGCCGGAAACTATTATCTTCATTCCGAGCTTTACGTTTTTGGGGGAAATATCCGCGCCCTCAATAATATCGCCTATCCCCGCCGTATTGATAAAAACGCCGTCAACCTTGCCTTTTGGCGCAACCTTCGTATCTCCCGTAACAAACAGTACCCCCGCGTACTTAGCGGCTTTTTGCATATCCGCCAAAATGTTCTTTAATTCCTCAACGGGAAACCCTTCCTCCAAAATAACGGCGGCGGACAAAAACCGAGCCTTAGCCCCCGTCATGGCGAGATCGTTCACCGTACCCGATACGGCAAGCGTCCCAATACTGCCGCCCGGGAAAAACCGCGGACTCACCACGTAAGAATCCGTTGTAAAAGCAATGTCGCCGCTGACTTTAAGCCGTGCGCCATCGTGCATTTCGGCTAAAATATCATTCCCTATGTAAGGGAAAATCACGTCTTTCATCAACGCTTCGCCCGCGCTGCCTCCGGCGCCTTCGGCCAATGTAATTCGTTCATTCATTCATATCACCTTTTGGGCAAGTTCCTTCTTTCTTTTTTCTCTTTCTTTTTTGTAAAAAAGAAAGAGAAAAAAGAAAGAAGCAAAGAAAAAAGAGAAAGAAAAAACTTTAATAAGTGGTTTTAGGCTCGATATAAAGTTTTGAGTCAAAAACCCACCCGGGAGTCCAGAGGGCAATGCCCTTTGGCGGGGTCAAGGGGCAGCGCCCCTTGTGGGGTTTGGGGCGAAGCCCCAACTATTATTCAAACATAAAACTAGCTCGACCGTATTTGTAGTAGGCGGCGCATACGCCTTCGACGGAGACCATGCAGGGACCTATGGGGTTTTCGGGAGCGCACGCCTTTTCAAAGAGGGGGCATTTAAAGGGAGTTATGACGCCTTTAAGCACGTCGCCGCAACGGCAAGCGGTGGTTTTAGGGAGGGGATTTACGGTCAGGGGAAGAACTTTTTCGATATCGAAGGTGGAAAATTCTTCTCTCATGCGAAGTCCCGACTTGGGTATAATTCCCATGCCGCGCCACGTTGCGTCGGCTTTTTCATAAACCTTTTCGGTTATGGAGCGGGCGACGGGGTTGCCTTCGTCTTTTACGACTGTTTTGTATGCGTTTATAAGTTTTGCGTCATTATTTACCTTCATATTTAATAGGAAGGTTATCGCCCTCAAAATTTCCTCCGCTTCGAAACCGCTGACGACGGCGGGTATTTTGTGTTTCTCCTGTAAGAAGCGAAAAGGGTGGAGCCCCGTGACAACCGCCACATGACCCGGCAATAAGAAGCCGTCTACTTTAACGGATTCGTCCGCGATAAGCGTTTCTAAAGCGGGCGGCACAAGCTTTTCGGCCGACAACAAATATAAATTGGAAATTTTCGCTTCTTTTGCCGCTACCACCAGCGCTGCCGCCGTAGGGGAGGTGGTTTCAAAACCGACCGCAAGGAATATTACCTTTTTATCGGGGTTATCCTTGGCAATATCAAGGCAATCAAGCGGAGAATATACAATTCTAACGTCCGCGCCCTCGGCTTTCGCCTGTTCCAAACTTGACGTTGACCCCGGCACTTTCAGCATATCGCCGAAGGTGGCGATTATCGTGTCGCCAAATTTTGCATAAGCTATCGCCTTATCCATATAAGTATCGTCGGTGACGCAGACGGGGCAACCGGGACCTGAGACCAGCTCCACATTTTTTGGAAGGAGCTGTCTTATGCCGTGGCGAAAAATACTGACGGTATGCGTCCCGCAGACTTCCATAAACCGAACGGGCTTGTCCAGCCGTTTGGAAAGAGTTCTTATCTCATTCAATAATTCTTTTTCATTCAAAACAAAATCTCCGATAAAAACACAATACTTGAAATATCCACAAATCCAATGGTTCAAACTGTAGACAAATCAGTAAATATTGTGCTCTTCATGGCTCTCCTTCCACCGCTTCGCGGTCCCCCTCCCTCTAAGAGGGAGGCACTCTGATTATTACTTTTGAGCCAAAATTTTATATTTCCTCTAACCAAGCCCTCCTCCTAGAGGGGGGTAGGGGGGAGAGCAAGAGGAGTGAATAAAATAATAATAAGTCTACAGTATGTAAAGTTTCTTTCTATTTCTTTTTTTTACAAAAAAGAGAAATAGAAAGAAAGAAGTACTTACAGCGAAAACACTGTTCTTGGCGCGCCGTTCATTTCGGCTAAGAGGGCGTTGGTTTCGTCCGCCTGTTGTTCGTCCACAATGTCCATCGCGAAACCCGCGTGGACCAAGACAAAATCGCCCACTTTGGCGTTAGGGAGGAGCATAAGACTGATCGCGCGTTCAACGCCTTTACGCGAAACTTTTGCAATAGCGCCGTCGATTGAAATAACCTTAGCGGGAAAAGCCAAACACATGAATTTTCCTCCTTTTTTTCATAAATCGCCAATATTATACTACAAAAAGAATTTAAGTGAAAGAAATTTTTTGAGATTTATGAAAGATTTTTGCATAAAAAGTTATCATTCAAAAAAATTCAAAAAATTTTCAAAATAATAAAAAAACACTAGACAACAAGACGAAAAAATAGTAAAATATTCTCCGTAAATCGAAAAGGGGAAGATTTTTCGAGTCTTCTTTTTTTCATATAAATGCTCTTGAACGAAGAAATACAGGGAGGCAGGTTTATGAACATTCATGAGTATCAGAGTAAAGACATTCTAAGATCCTACGGCGTGAATGTGCCGAAAGGTAAGGGTGGCATTACTTCCGCAGCCGACGCGGTGGCGGCAGCCAAAGAACTTGGCACGCCGGTGGTAGTCGTTAAGGCTCAGATCCATGCGGGTGGTCGCGGTAAGGCCGGCGGCGTTAAGGTGCTTAAGGACATCGGTCAGGTCGAAGGCGTAGCGAACGAGCTTTTGGGCAAGATTTTGGTTACAAAGCAAACCGGTCCCGACGGCAAGAAAGTCAACCGTCTTTTGGTTGAGGCGGGTTGCCCCAACATTAAGCACGAATATTATCTCTCCTTCGTTATCGATCGCCAGACTGCAAGAGTCGTTATGATGGGTTCCGAAGAGGGCGGTATGGATATTGAGACCGTTGCGGCCAATACTCCCGAAAAGATTTTTAAAGAATTTATCGATCCTGTTATCGGACTCGCTCCGTTCCAGGCAAGCCGTATGGCTTACAACATGAATTTCCCGGCTGCGTCTATCCGTAAAGTCACTACTCTTATGACCTGCCTCTACAACGCGTTTATCGGCAAAGACTGCAGCTTGGCGGAAATCAATCCCCTCGTTGTCACCGAAGACGATGACGTTATCGCGCTTGACGCGAAATTGAACTTCGACGATTCGGCTCTCTTCCGTCATAAGGACGTTGAGGAAATGAGAGACGAGACTGAGGAAGATCCGAAAGAGCGTTGGGCTGCTAAAGCAGATCTTAACTACGTCAACCTTGGCGGCGACGTTGCTTGCATGGTTAACGGCGCAGGTCTCGCTATGGCTACCGTTGATATCTTGAAGCACTGCGGCGGTGAGCCTGCTAACTTCCTTGATGTCGGCGGCGATTCCTCCCCCGAGAAAATCGCGGAAGCGTTCAAAATCATGTTGGACGGCGGTCAGGCAAAGGGTATCTTTGTGAACATCTTCGGCGGCATCAACCGTTGCGACGCTGTTGCGCAAGGTATCGTAGAAGCTGCTAAGATTATCTCCGAAGACGGCAAATCCATTCCTGTTCCCGTTGTTGTTCGCCTTGAGGGTACCAACGTTAAAGAGGGCAAGCAAATCTTAAAGGATTCCCCCATTAACAACGTGTTCCCTGCTGAGAATATGCAAAAAGGCGCGCAGGATATCGTTGATCGCGTTAACGCTGCGAAATAATGAGAGGGAGGAAAATATAAATGAGCGTTTTAATTAACGAAAATACAAAAGTTATCGTTCAGGGCATTACCGGCAAACAGGCCACTTTCCATACAAAGAAAATGCTCGAGTTCGGCACGAAAATCGTAGCCGGCGTTACCCCGGGCAAAGCCGGTCAAAACGTTGAAGGCGTTCCCGTGTTCAACTCCGTCGCCGACGCTGTTAAAGCTACCGGCGCAAATGCTTCCGTTATCTACGTTCCGCCTCGTTTCGCGGCAGACTCCATCATGGAAGGCGTAGAAGCGGGTTTGGATCTCGTTGTCTGCATCACCGAGCATATCCCCGTTGAGGATATGGTTAAGGTTCGCCGTTACATGGAAGGCAAGAAGACCCGCGTTGTAGGTCCCAACTGCCCCGGCATCATGACTCCCGGCGAAGGCGACGGCTCTAAGGGCACGAAGCTTGGCATTATCCCCGCAAACATCATGAAGAAAGGTCATGTGGGTCTTATCTCCCGCTCCGGAACCTTGACTTATGAAGCTGCATTCCAGCTCATGAACGCGGGTATCGGCATCACCACCGCTATCGGTATCGGCGGCGACCCCGTTAAAGGCACCGACTTCATCGACTGCTTGGAGCTCTTCAAGAACGATCCCGAAACCGAAGCCATCCTCATGATCGGCGAAATCGGCGGCACCGCTGAAGAAGAAGCGGCTGCATGGATTAAAGAGAATATGCCCAACAAACCTGTCGCGGCGTTCATCGCCGGTCGTCAGGCGCCTCCGGGAAAACGTATGGGTCATGCCGGCGCTATCATCGCAGGCGGCAAAGGTACTGCGGCTGATAAGATTAAAGCTCTTAACGCTGTCGGTATCCCCGTTGCGGACACAGTTGCGCACATCGGCGAGACCGTTGTTGAGAACCTCAAAAAACACGGCAAGTTCGACATCTGCCATACTTGCTAAAATACGAAAACCACCGCTTTTGCGGTGGTTTTTTTGTGGGCGCTTTTCATATAACAATGCTGAGATGTCCCCCACCTCTTAGGTGGGGGCCTATATCGGAGGCAGGCGGGAGTTTAAATCTCCCGCCTCCCGCACGCATTGTTGAAATGCTGACGAACGTAATTTTTTCTTCTAACGAAGAAAAAATACTGAATTAAGGCATTTTAAAA